>DATHNR010000111.1:0-9372 GCA_035485835.1 Puia sp. | reverse complement strand
AAATGTAAAGCACAACTTGAAAAAGGAAAAAACATTCGGGAACTGAATCTTGATAAAAATGAGAGGCTGGCGATTGCAGATCTTTTCTTGCTTACTGACAAACCGGTTTTATATGTGGCCAATGTGGATGAAGCATCCATGCATAGTGGAAATCGTTATTCTGAAGCGCTGAGAAAAGCAGCCGAAGCAGAACATGCACAGATCATTGTTATGAATAATTCCATTGAACAACAAATTGCAGAACTTGACAATGCTGATGATAAAGTAATGTTCATGGATGAATTTCATATGAAAGAACCCGCATTGAATAAACTCATCCGTTCTACCTATGCTTTGCTCGAATTACTAACCTATTTCACAGCTGGAGTTCAGGAAGTGAGGGCATGGACAATCCACGCAGGCTGGAAAGCACCTCAGGCTGCATCCGTAATTCATACAGATTTTGAAAAAGGATTTATCAAAGCAGAAGTAATTGCTTATAATGATTTTATAAAATATAAATCAGAAGCTGCCTGTCGTGAAGCGGGAAAACTTCGTATTGAAGGAAAGGATTATGTGGTTAAAGATGGAGATATTATGCATTTTAGGTTTAATGTTTAAAGAAAGTATGGGAGTATGGGAGTATGGGAATTTAACTATAAACTTATAACTTGTACAAACAAATTATACTCCCATACTCCCATACTTGTTCTAAAACACATTATACCCCAAGCTTATATAATACAACCCTCCCACCTGGGGATTTCCGATTGCATCAGTATAATAGTGATTTAAAATATTACTTGCTCCAATCTTGATCATACTATTATTCATTTTTGGAAGCTTCATGCTGATCTGCGCGTCGAGCACTCCGAAAGCAGCCGTATTTCCCGAAACAAAAGAGGATTGATAATAATAACTTTCCTGCCAGCGATAAGTCAGGTTAAAACCGAATACTTTCTTTATGGTGTAATTGCCTATAGAAATATTGTATTTAATCTTCGGTGTATTGAACTGCGTCAGAACGTCAGCATCTGCATTGGACAAATCATTGTAAGCAATATTGCCACCGACGAAAAATCCTTTTGGCAGTGTATATTGAAGTCCAAGGCCCGCTCCCACAGTATTCACTTTATTGGTACTGTTTGTGTAAATGGCATATGTATTTGTAGGATGTACGCCGAGTGTAAGAGGATCCTTTACCAGAACCGTTAGCCCGATAAAATTATTATACTGGGCATAGAATCCATATACATCAATAAACAGCTTCTCATCGATAATTCCCTTATAACCAATTTCCCAGGAGGATACCGTTTCGGGTTTGAATTCTTTAAATTGATACTGGGTAGGTGCCGGGCCACCTGCCTGATACGCAAAAAGTGAAGCAGTGTCATATGTATTACCGTCATTCAAACCATAGTATGTTATAAACTGTGGAAGGCCACCAATTAAACGTGCAGAACCTGTTTGCAAGTCAATGTATTGGTTTTGATTTGACGGAAATCGGTAAGCTGTCTGAAATGAGGCACGTATATAATTATCCCTGGCAACCTGGAAAACCGCTGTTATCCTTGGCGTGAACTTGCCTGTAAAGTTGGTACTCTTATCGTAACGCCCGGCCACTGTCATTTTCAAAAGATCATTGAAAAATCCTTTTTGTAACTGTGCAAATGCGCCGCTTTCATTGATACTAATGGTACCTGCGGTATCTGCGAATATGGTACCATGAGAATTTAAAACATATTCTTTTGTTGAAGCTCCTACAGTAATATCGGCCCACTTGACCATATCAGCGAAATTATACATGCCTTCTCCCACATAGAGGTCGGTCTGATCATTAAACTTCCCTCCATAAGGAATGGATGTATTTTTTATTGTATTCAGTGCTGTATTGAAAGCAGTCGTACCGGGCTGATACCTGTTTTGATCTGCTGTGGTTCTCGCAAATGCACTTGCAGTTACATAAGCCTGGGCAGGAGTTTGCCCGGCCATAAGTGCTGCACCAAATGACTGAGCATATGCGCCAATATAAGTAGGCGCCCAAACAGTTGCTGTTGGCGCATATGCTTCATTCATATAAGTGCCCGTCACAACCATATCATAAGAGTTGCCCGCATTTTCCTGAGTCGTATAAGCTCTTACATAATAATTCTTTCCCGCTACTTCTGCTTTATACTGACCGATAGTCACATTCTGAAGATTATAACGGTCGGTCCCGGTATAAACTGTATTCGTGGTCCCGTAGTTTCCCGTGAGGCTTGCTGTTGTGTTATCAGAGATTTTATAATACAATCCGCCGGAAGCTTTGAAGTTATAGGCTTTATAATTGGTTAGTGTGTTTTCAGCATATCCTGTTCGTGTTACGCCTGCATTCTGCGGAGAAAAACCTGCAATTTGCTTCAATTGGTTAGCAATAGCGGTATCCTGAGGAGTTTGCATGTCCAAATATTGTTGGGCAGCCGAATTCAAACCTCCGGTTATAGTAAAAAATTCATTTTCATCACCGTATGTATTTACTCCGTTATAGTTGGGAAGACTCCTGTCGCCCGCAATAGGTGATCCCTGTATTGGTGAATAATTGCTGTAATTGGAGGCGGTCCAGTCTGTTCCCTGAATGTAATCTGCAGAAATATGGAATGCAAATTTGTTGAATGATTGCGCATAACGGGCCATGATATCATAGTAAGGTGCAGCCCCCATACTGGGATCGCTAATATGATTAACTCCCTGTTTGAATTCTGCACTTAGTCCCTGGTATTTATAAGGGTCCTTGCTTGTCATCAGTATCGTACCTGTCATACCACCGGATCCATATAAGACTGATGAAGCACCTGGTAATAACTCCACATTATCTACATCGAGTTCATTCAGGCCTGCAATATTTCCTACAGAAAAATTAAGACCGGGCGCCTGGTTATCCATACCATCTACCAGTTGATTCATTCGGAGATTACCACTTCCATTGAATCCACGTGTTCCCATGGTTTTAAATAGCATGGAAGAAGTAACTACATCAACGCCTTTTAAATT
Source organism: Puia sp. (assembly GCA_035485835.1). Classification (GTDB taxonomy): domain Bacteria; phylum Bacteroidota; class Bacteroidia; order Chitinophagales; family Chitinophagaceae; genus Puia. The sequence continues at coordinate 6,363 of DATHNR010000111.1, read as the reverse complement.
ACCGATGGCATCATAAAAGGAAGGCCCTGGAACCTCGCGAATAGCGGCACTGCCCATACGTTCAATAGAAACAGGAGACTCGAGACTTCTGATCTGCGAACGTGTAGCGGAAACAACTACTTCAGTACCCATAACAGAAGCCGGTTTCAGTTCAATCTCAATTGTGGATGAAGCAGATACAATTTCGAATTCTTTTGTTTCAAATCCGATGGAAGAAATAACCAACGTAAAAGGGAAGGCATGGTTTACCGATAATTTAAAGTTTCCATGGTTATCTGTAAATGTACCGGTTGTTCCTCCTTTGATTAATACAGAAGCAGCCGGAACGGCTTCCTTACTGTCTCCATTACTTATTTTACCGGAAACTGTCACGGTCTGAGCTAAAGATCTGTTAGATGCTAAAAAAATAAGCAGTGATGCAATGAATGCACGTGTAGAGGTTTTCATAACAAGCTGTTTAGGTCACAGAATATTTAAGACAGAAATAAAAAGTAAAAATTAAAAGTACAAACTGATAAAGAATACCTATATAAATATAATGAATTAGGATTTAAGCAATAATTTTTACTTTTTAGTTTTTACTTTTGAATTTTTACTTTTTACTTTTGAATCTTATACAAAAAAAATATGTCTATTTATCATTTCGCGGATCAGACAGGTTTTTACAAAGGAAAGGTCCGCGATGTGTATACAATAGCAGACCGGTTACTGGTGATGATTGCCTCCGATCGTATTTCAGCATTTGATGTCATTCTTCCCCGCCTGATCCCTTATAAAGGACAGGTTCTTAATCAGATTGCTGCATATATGTTGAATGAAACAAAAGATATTTGTCCGAACTGGCTGCTGGCTTCCCCTGCTCCCAATGTAAGTATTGGTAAACGTTGTGATCCTTACCGCGTCGAAATGGTGATCAGAGGAAATCTAACGGGGCATGCCTGGAGAACCTATCAATCGGGCCAGAGATTATTATGCGGTGTTACAATGCAGGAGGGACTGAAAGAAAATGATTATTTCACTCATCCGATAATCACCCCTTCCACAAAAGCAGAAGCGGGTCATGATGAAGATATTTCCAAAGAAGAAATAATTCACAAGGGGATTGTGAAAGAAAAAGACTATGCCAGAATGGAACAGTACACACTGATGCTTTTTGAGCGTGGTAAACAACTGGCTGCAAAAAGAGGCCTTATCCTGGTGGATACAAAATACGAGTTTGGTAAAATCGGAGAAACGATTTATCTGATGGATGAAATCCATACTCCTGATTCATCCAGGTATTTTTATGCGGAAGGATTTGAAGAAAGACAAAATAAAGGAGAAAAACAAAAACAACTAAGTAAGGAATTCGTACGCGAATGGCTGATTGCAAATGGTTTTATGGGTAAATCCGGTCAGCAGGTTCCAATTATGACCGACGAATGGATTCAAACTATTTCTAATCGCTATATTGAATTATATGAAAAAGTAATCGGTGAGCAATTTATACCCCTGCAATTATCGGAAGATGAAACATTCTTCCTTATTAACGAGAGTCTGGTAAAACTTAAAATGCTAAAAAATTAATGTGGTAAAAATTTAATAATTGCATAGCAATTATATCCAATTATACATTCGGCACATTAAGCCGAAGGCTTCAGCTTTCTTCTCGATTTATTAAAAATCTTCTGATCATTTACTTTTCCTTTACGCAGCTCCTTCTGCTTATCTTCTGGCAAGTGGTAAATCTCCATGCAGGACTGACTGCAACAGCCATCAAAAGTTTCAGCACAGGCTGAACATTGAATAAATAACAGGTGACAGCCACTGTTCTTGCAATTCGTATGGGTATCTGCAGGTTTGCCGCACTGGTGACAATGAGCTATTATTTCTCCAGTGATAGATTCGCCCAGCCTTTCATCGAATACAAAATTTTTCCCCCGAAATTTATTTTCAAGCCCTTTCTCTTTCACGATGTTTGCATAATGTATGATGCCGCCCTCCAGGTGGAAGACTTTTTTAAACCCACGATGTAACAGGTAGGCACTTGCTTTTTCGCATCGTATTCCGCCGGTGCAATACATGATCACAGGTTTATCTTTTTTTTCTTCCAGTAATTTAACTGCCAGCGGTAACTGCTCGCGGAAAGTATCGCTGGGAATTTCAATTGCCCCGTCAAAATGACCCACTTCAAATTCATAGTGATTTCGCATATCCACCAAAAGAGTATCCGGATCGGCAGCAAGCTGATTAAAAGCTTCAGCATTCAGGTATTGACCTTTCTTTTCCATGCTGAATTCCGGATCCATAATCCCGTCCGCCACTATTTTTCCCCGAACTTTTATTTTTAAAACCCAGAATGATTTTCCATCATCCGCAAAAGCCGTATTTAATCGAAGCCCCTTTAGTGGCCCAATGCTTTCGAGATAATCTTTAAAGTGCCCGATCCTTGAAACAGGAACGCTTACCTGTGCATTGATACCTTCACTGGCAAGGTAAATTCTCCCAAAAACCTGCAATTCGGCCAGCTTTAGGTAGAGTTCATCACGAAAAATACGCGGATCCTGAATTGGGAAATATCTGTAAAAAGAAAGGGTCCTTCGCGGAAAGTTTTCTTCCCGGAGCCTTTGTTTTAGCTCTTTCTGTGATATCCTGTTGTGCAATGTCGCCACAGCCCAAAATTACAAAAGGATCAACGTTTTATGAAACCTTCACCTATTTTATTAAACCCTCTGTTATTGGCTAAAAATTTTTTACTTTTAAATGATATTCAAAGCAGAAACCCGATCCATGAAATTTGTTCCCTTTCTCATTTCTTCGGCTATAACCATTCTTTTAATCATTGCATTCAATACCAGGTGGGGTCCGGTTCCGCCTGTTGGTGAATTCCTTAGTCCCCAACATGGCTTCTGGCAGAATGCTGAACCGATTGACAAAGATTTTGGTCAGGATTTGCAATTATCCGGACTGAAAGAACCTGCGGAAATTTATCTTGACGATCGTCTTGTGCCACATATTTTCGCTTCAAATGAGGATGATGCTTTTTACCTGCAGGGTTATTTGCATGCGAAGTTCAGGCTATGGCAGATGGAATTTCAGACCTATGCCGCTGCCGGCCGCGTAAGTGAACTGATCGGACCAGCGGGACTAAATTACGACCGCGAAAAAAGAAGGCTAGGAATGGGATACGCTGCGGAAAAAGCTGTCGCAGAAATGGAGAAAGACCCGGTTTCAAAAGCTGAAGCAGACGCCTATACAGCAGGTGTAAACGCATATATATCGAATCTTAAAGAAAGCGAACTACCGATTGAATATAAATTATTGGGGTATAAACCGGAACTGTGGACAAACCTGAAAACAGCACTATTCCTGAAATTTATGTCGCTTGACCTTGCAGGTTATGAAACCGATTTTGAATACACCAATCTGCGATCCAGACTCGGTTATCTGACCTTTAATAAAATGTTTCCCATAACGCAGGACTCATTGGATCCGATCATCCCTATAGATACATTCAACCGCGTTCAGGGTATTGCATTAAAAACACCGCCTGGCTATGATTCTTCATACCTGCAAAACATCGATACACTGAGCGTGCATTCGAGCAAACCGGATAAGGACAATGGCAGTAATAACTGGGCTGTCAGTGGAATTAAAACAAAAAGCGGTTCACCTATACTTTGTAATGACCCGCATCTCGGACTAAATCTTCCATCGCTCTGGTATGAAATGCAAATCTCCTGTCCCTCTTTCAATGCTTACGGAGCAACATTTCCCGGTGCACCCGGCGTAATAATAGGATTTAATGACAGCTGCGCATTTGGATTTACGAATGCCATGCGCGATGTAAGGGATTACTATGAAATCAGTTTTAAAGATGATAGCAGAAAAGAGTACTGGTATAACGGACAATGGGTGCCAACCGATTTCCGTTTTGAACATATCATTCTTAAAGACACCACAGAATATATTGATACGGTCGCCTATACGGTATTCGGCCCTGTGATGTACGATAAAAGTTTCTCCGGTAATAAAAAAACAAATAATAAATATTACGCTGTCAGGTGGAAAGCCCATGATCCAAGTAACGAGCTCATGATTTTTAACGGTCTCGACCATGCGAAAAATTATTCAGATTACCAGCAGTCCATAAAATGGCTTCATACACCGGGACAAAATGTAGTTTTTGCATGTAAGAATGGAGACATTGCGATTACCGCCCAGGGCGAATTTCCTGCAAAATGGAAAAGACAGGGCGACTTCGTAATGCCCGGTACAGATAGCAGTTATCGATGGCAGGGCATGATACCACAATCAGAAAATCCTTTTATGTACAATCCGGAAAGAGGCTTCGTAAGCAGTGCGAATCAATATCCGGTGAATCCGCTCACTTATCCTTACTACCTGGGTGGCGATTATCACAATTATCGAGCACTGACCATAAATCATTTTCTGAATCAGACGAATGAAATCGGCATTGAGGACATGATGAAATTACAATTGGATACATATAATCCTTTTGCAGGTATGGCAAAGCCGGTCTTAATGAAAAATATAGATACAGCTGATATGAGTCCCGACGAATCGAAATATTACGATTTACTTAAGGACTGGGATCTACACTATGATGCGGAAGGAAAAGGCAGTTCAATATTTAATATTATTTGGGATAGCCTAAAAGCGGTTGTATGGCATGATGAACTGGAAAGCGCGGGAATGCCTGGTTTTTATCCTGCAAACAGTACTTTACTGGAGGGCATTTTAAGGGATAGCGCATATGAGTTCCTGGACGATATCAATACCCCGGAGAAAGAAACCCTGAAGCATGATGTGAATCTTGCTTTTAAAAAGGCTGTCCTGACCTGTAAAAACCTTGAACGGGAAGGAAGGCTTACATGGAGTAAACTAAGAGATACGCGCGTCGAACACCTGGCAAAAATTGATGCTTTCAGCAGGCATGATATTGATAATGGCGGTGGGGAGTATGCAATTAATGCGGTAAAAAAAGATCATGGCCCCAGCTGGCGAATGATTGTGCAACTGACTAAAAACACGGAAGCATATGGCATTTATCCCGGTGGACAAAGTGGCAATCCGGGAAGTCAGTACTATGATAACTTCGTCGACAATTGGGCAAGCGGAAAATATTATCCACTATGGATGATGGCGAAAGACGAAGAAACGGACAAAAGGGTTAAAGCCATTATCAGGGTAACGAAACAATAAAACCGGAATATGTTGAAATATATATTATCCATTATTGTAACAGCATTGCTGGCTTTCCTTTCTGGAATTTATATGCCCTGGTGGGGAATTGCTATTGCTGCATTTCTGGTAAGCGCCGCAATACCACAAAAGCCTTCTTTCTCGTTTCTTTCTGGCTTCCTGGGTGTATTTCTTTTATGGGAAGTACTGGCCTGGTGGATAGACAATAAAAACAATGGAATTCTTTCACAGAAAGTCGCGAGTTTATTTAAACTTGGAAATTCTTCGGTATTGCTGATCGTTATAACTTCCATCATTGGCGCCCTGGTGGCAGGGTTTGCTGCCCTGGCAGGTTCTTATCTCAGAAGACTGATTTATCCCGTTCCACCCGCGGAAACTGTTTAACCCCTGAAGCAGAAAATCAAATCCTTTATTTTCTCTCCATGAGGACAATTATTTTTTTCTTATCCTTCTTCCTTGTCTGTTCCGGAGCTCATGCTGTAAAAATCAGTGGTACGGTAACAGATGACAAGGGAAATATTCTTCCATTTGCATCCGTTTTTATTAAGGGTAGCTCACAGGGAACCACGAGTAATGACCGGGGCAAATATTTCCTGGATCTTCCTGCAGGAACTTATACCATCGTTTGCCAGTATGTAGGATATGTGCGGCAGGAAAAAATAGTAGTACTATCTGAGGGATCCATTACGCTCGACTTTCATATGTCCATCCAGCAAACAAACCTGAAAGAAGTTGTGGTTAAATCAGGTGCGGAAGATCCTGCATATGAAATTATCCGGCATGCCATAAAAAAGAGGAAATCCTATGAAAACCCGCTGGATTCCTTTACCTGCGAGGCCTATATCAAGACACTGATGCGCACCCGCGGGCTGCCAAAGAAGATCTTCGGGCAAAAGATCGGTGATGACGACAAAAGAGATATGGGTGTCGACTCGGCGGGGAAAGGGATCATCTTCCTGTCGGAATCGCTGACGAAAGTGGCTTTTAAACGTCCGGACAAGGTCAAGCTGGAAGTGTTGTCGGGGCGGCAGAGCGGCAGCAACGGGTTTGGCTTTAGCATACCTACTTTTATCGACTTCTACCACAACAATGTGAACGCGCTTGGCAGCGAGCTGAACCCGCGGGGGTTTGTGTCGCCGATCGCGGATGGGGCGCTTG
>DATHNR010000110.1:0-2665 GCA_035485835.1 Puia sp. | reverse complement strand
GAAATTTCTGAAAATGACCGGGTTTCCCTGTTATAACGAACTAGACTATTCAGTTTTCCAAATGAAATCCAAATATTCTTTTTTGAATCTTCAAAGAAACACCTAGCATTGGTATTATGCATCCAGTCAAGCTGCTGCGGTGTTTTAAGCTGACCGCAATGGTAATTTTTTTTATTCAGCCATAGGATGCCATTTGTGGTTGCGATCCATAATGTGTCGGCAGAGTAAGGAAATATATTTATGATTGAATTACTAAAAACATTCTCCGGACTGAATTTCAATTGCCTTTTAATATTGCCGGATTTTTTATCCAGCACCAGCAGACCGCCATCATTCTGTAATCCGACAAATATGGAATCGCCTTCAATATAGATACTCTTTATTTCATGATCCAGAAGTCCCGGTGATTGTTCCGAAAGATCTGTTACTGAAAAAAAAGAATTGTGCAGGTTTTGTTTATATATTCCATCAGCCGTGCCGATCCACATGCGGCCTTCCCTATCCTTGAATACAGACGTGCAAACATCTCTCTCAAAATACTTTATTCCATTACCTGTAAGTTGCTTGGTGCGCTTATTATAATGCAATAAATAAAATCCATTATTCTTACAGGTTATTGCCAGAAGACTGTCGTTCAGATAACTCAGTTTACTTGTCCACCCAAGATTTGCCCTCACGTTAAAAGGCATCGGATTCGTCGCGCTGGAAGAAGAATATAGATCTGTAATATCTATGGTATTCCCGTCAGTATTGAGAATAAAAAGTTCTTCATTCTTTCCGCACCATGACATTTTCATATTTCCCATCGTATCCGAGAGAAGCTTTTTAAGATTTTCCCTTTTGGCAACAAAAACCGTATCGACAAGATTGGCTTTTGGATCATACATACTTCCAAACAAACCATTCTGCTCAAGGGTTGAACCATTACCAAGCGTGCTGACCCATCCACCAAAAATCAGTTCAATCTTCCCGACATCATTGGGAAGATGATAATCATAACGCTTAATTAATATTCCTGTGGAGTTAAAAACATACAGTCCCGTTTTTGTAGAAAGTATGTAGTTCCCGCCTAAATCCTTTCCAATATCAAACACATTATTGGTCCAGAAAAAAATTGTGGAATCGCAGGGAACAATAAATTTTTTGTATCCCCCGGTTTGCGGATCAAAAGCAAATCCACCTGCGCGCGTTGCTCCAATGATCTCGTTGTTTGTCCTGTGAATGCGGATCAGCATATTATCAGGTAACCATGAATGCAGTGAACTTTTGAAAACAGATTGAAATATTTTTCCGTCAAAGCGATTAATTCCTTTATGCGTGGCAATCCAGATATATCCCGTAGAATCCTGAACAATGCCGGATATATAATTATTCGATAAACCCTGTAACCTGGTATATCGTATAAAATTATTCTCCTCGAAGTCCTGTGCCTTCAGACGGTTGCCAGCGAAGAGCATGCATATTGACAGGAGTACAAATATTCGCATGTATATATGTTGATTGCAGGCAGGATACCAAACGAATTGGTCAATAAAGGTAGTTACTTGTTCAAATAATTAACCGGTCCGGGAGAGTCCTGGAAGTATGGTCGCCTTTGGTAGAGATAATTCAGCCTTTAATAAGAAAATACATGCCGATGGAAGAACGGGGGCCCCAAATATTTTTAATGATTACCCAAAGAAGTTATACTGAAAGGCGTTTCGAATAAGGAACCTGCTCCCCAAACTCAATGAATCTTTTTAAAATTCTCAGGTACATGGCCCAGCAATAATTGGAGGTTCTGAAATGCTCATTATTCTCAGGCCAGCCGGTATGATAAAAACTGACTTCCGTGAAATTATTTTTCTGGTTTAATGAAAATCCAACTTTGGTGCCGAGCCAGTCGGCATCTGCCACGGTCATTTGCAACTCAAAAGATTTATTTAATTGAAATTTAGACACAACAGCCTTCCATATATAGCCTGGACCGAAATCAAGTGTGTAAGTAGCACCAGACTTCAGCGTCCCTTCCGAATGCTCAGTCCACCATTGGTCAAGTCCCGCTGACGTGCTGATACCCTCAAAAACTTTTTCGGAAGAAGCATTTATCGGGAAAAAATGAAATATGTCCGGCATAAAACAGGAATTATTAATGAAGGATTCAAAATTATAGCATTCATTCTTCATTCAACAAAGCAAAAACAAAAGATGCACTAAGTGCACCCAGAATTGGACCCAGGATATATATCCATAAGGATTGAAAATGATTACCAATCAAGGCAGGACTTAATGATCTGGCTGGATTCATCGAAGCACCGCATATCGGACCAGCAAACATTGCTTCTAAACCTACTGTTCCACCTATTGCGAGTGCCGGACCAAGCAAACTATGATCCTTCTTTTGAGTTGATGTTAAAATAACAAGCATCAATAAAAAAGTAAGGATTAACTCCAGCACAAAAGATTGAATATCCGAACCTCTTGGAAAAGTGGCTCCAAGAAACTCATTTTTCGGAAACAGAATGTGTAAAATGTAACTGGCAACGCAACCACCTCCCAGTTGTGCAAATATGTAGGAGATAATATTTTTCCGTTTGAAACGCCTGGAAACGGTCAATGCTATCGTTACTGACGGATTAATATGAGCTCCTGAAATATGACCGAATGATAATATCATTGCCATAAC
>DATHNR010000109.1:0-4321 GCA_035485835.1 Puia sp. | reverse complement strand
CTGGTACCCGCACCAGTTAAAAAGCAGAATTCCCAACACCATTATAGCAGCTGTCTTTTTCACAGGTTACGAAGTTAATGATAGTTTACAAACAACACAAATACTGTCCTGCACAGATATTAACTGTCAATAAACTTCAATAAAACCCGCCTCTTTTACATGCTTAGTTCAGTTCTTTTTCTTTTTTGTTTTCCGGCTTTTCGCTGCAATCCTGGTTTGTGTATCCGAGCTGTATGGTTTTGAAATACGATGGTTATCATCTGCAATCCCCAACCCGGCAGCAGGACCGCCTTTTGCGGCAAGGTCTCCTTTCTGAGCATTTGAAACGGATCCGTTGCCATTATTATCAGTTCCTCTTCGTTCCATAAAATAAATATTTTGGTGAAGTAATTTTAATAGTAGGTGCTTAAAAAATTATGCCAGCACATCTTTATGGGTTTTATTGGCACAGTTTTTTATTATAGTAAATACATACTTGAATAATCTAATCTTTGTGGATACAAAGACTGTTATTCAAAGCCTGCGTGTGGTGAAGCCTGGAAAAGAAATACTGAGTGTCAATAAATTACAAAAGACTGGAATTATGAAAAATACTCCATCGTCCAAACCTACCATTTGTCTGGCAGATGATGATCCTGATGACCGGGAAATGTTACTTGAAGCGTTTGAGAAGCTTACAGACAGATATCATATAAAAACAGTTATCAACGGAAAAGAGCTGTTAGAATTATTATCGCATATGGATGACAGTGAACTTCCATGTGTGATTGTGCTTGATTATAATATGCCAGGACTAAACGGTAAACAGATCCTCACTTATTTGCAGAACACGGTTCGCTACCGGAACATTCCTAAAATTATTTATTCCACGTCCAATTCTTTAAAAGACAAAAATGAATTTCTTGCCATCGGTGCCAACGAATACCTCACTAAAGCGACATACCCCAGGGATATTTTAAATGCAGCCAGGAAAATGCTTTCCTATTGTGATAATGATATCAGGAAATCTGCCTGATGCCATAACTGCCGTGTGATTTCGGATGCGGTTGGTTATATTTGTGGTTAGTGCTTCTTTAATTTCCAGTTTCTTCAGCCGAAACTGGCTGGTTAAAAAAAGTAAGATAATCTCAATAATAAACTTATCACATGCAGGAACAGAATTACAAAAACCACCGGAAGCTCGATCCTCTTTTTCACATTGTGTTATCAGCAATAATCGTATACCTGTTTGTTCAGTCGGTAATTAATCTGATTGATACTTATTCACATGGCGGTAGCAGGCAACAGGCGATCATGTTTTTGATGATAGCGATTGCTTTTGCGATTTGTTTTGTAAAAATCCGGACTTTCCCTCTTAAGGTTCAGGACAGGGCGATCAGGGCCGAAGAGAATCTGAGATATTTTATGCTGACGGGTAAGCCATTGGATAAGAACTTAAAGATATCCCAGATCATCGCATTGCGTTTTGCTCCGGACCATGAGATGGTTGGTTTGGTGGACCGTACAGTAAGGGAAAATCTGAGCAATGATCAGATAAAAAAAGCGATTCAAAAATGGAAAGCTGACTTCCATCGTACCTGATGATATTGGCTTATTGATCAAAAGCGATTATACTTCTGCTCTTTTTATAAACATTCCGCTGTAATATTTCCGGTAAGCCCATCCCAGAAAAAGATTAGGAACCATCAGCGTAACGCCCATCAACCAGCCGGAGGGCACCAGGATCGTATGAAATAACAATACATTCAGGCTGATAGGGAAAAGCACAATCGCCGAAAATGGAGCATACCGGTTAAAGAGTAAGGACAAGCCGCCAAGTATCTGTATCGTTTTCATCATGGGGTAGATATAACCCGTGCCTTTGAGTCCGGCAACAAGCGCTCCCGGTTTTCCCGTATGGAGGGGTTGATAAGGAATGAAATGAAAAAAATAATCCAGTCCGAACACCAGGTAAATAAATCCGAGCAGGCAGCGGGCAATCAATACCAGAGTTTTCATATTCATCTGCAAATATATTCACCTGGTCATTCGTACAAAGTATTTTTCATTTTTTAGTTATTCTTTAAATCGATTTTCAAATAGGTCATTCAACTTAATAGCAGGCACGGATGTTGTTTATTTTGAGATCATTTGCAAACACTCATGGGAAGAATATTCATTACCGGATCAGCCGATGGACTGGGAAGCATGGCGGCAAGTTTGCTGGTCAGCGAGGGTCATCTTGTTGTTCTGCATGCGCGAAATGCTGAGCGCGGACGTGAGGCATTAAGCAAAGTGCCGGGCGCAGAAAAGGTTTTGATAGCAGATTTATCAAGCATTGAAGAAACTAAAAAGCTGGCCACAGATGTTAATTCAACAGGTGGTTTCGATGCAGTTATACATAATGCAGGTGTTTACAACAAGATGTCCGGACCAACAATTAACAAGGACTTTCAACGGATGATGGTATCTATCAACACACTGGCACCCTATATTCTAACATGTCAGATTCATAAGCCTAAGCGGCTTATTTATCTGAGTTCGGGCATGCATTCGCAGGGTGATCCGGGGCTTGATATTCTTGCCAGTATTACAAAAGCGAGAGGCATCTACCAAACATATTCCGATACTAAATTGCATGACCTGATCCTTAGCAAGGTTGTGGCCCGCAAGTGGCCCACTGTATATTCCAATGCAGTGGATCCTGGCTGGGTGCCGACAAAGATGGGTGGGCCCGGTGCGCCTGACGATTTCGAAAAAGGTTTTCAGACTCAGGCATGGCTCGCTGTAAGTAATGACGTGCATGCTAAAGTAAGCGGACAATATTTTTACCATCAAAAACAAAAGAAATATTTATCTGATGCTGACGATGTAAAAATACAGGACAGGTTTCTAGACCTGTGTGAGCGGTTAACTGGTATTCATTTTCCGATTGATGACAGGTAACTCAGTTACCAGTTATTATATATCCATACTTTTTAAATACTTTAATAATCATTTCTGCAATAACCTGATGGCCTTTGTCTGACGGATGAAGACCGTCATAAGTATAATCGATAGCTTCTGATGGGTAGGGATATTCATCGATTCCGGGATGGAAAGGGAGACCGAAATAGTCGGGATATTTCATATTATGGTATACGCCAGTTATAGAATCCTTTAATCTTTTAAATTTCACAACATTTTTTACCGTGATACCGCTTTTATAGTAAAGGTCAATTACTGTAAAATGCTCATAATTGCCAATCTCTTTAACAGCATCTGCAAATTGTGAAAGTTTCTGTCCGTTTTTGGATTTATAAGAACCATATGCATTGTTATGTGCGTTGAACAGATATACAAAATCGCCACGCTGCATGGGTGTTATCAAAATTATTTTGCCATTGGGATTGAGATTTCTGATTTTATTGATGATGATGCGGTATGCGCCATAAGTCGTTTTAAGTCCTGTATTGTCTTTATAATCATTGATTGTGCCCAAAGTCAGTCCTTGCCACCAATCGTTGGTGCCCAGAAAAACAGAATACACGTCAGTTTTTATCAGTCCCAGATTTTCAATTTCTTTTGCGATGCCAACTATTGTCCACCCATTATGGCCCTGATTAATGTATTTGATATTCGGATATTGTACCGATAATTTAGTCAGATATCCGCTGGTTATCCTGTTGCCTGTTTCATCAATATGTTCATTTAAATAAGTAATGGAATCACCGATGGCCGTCCAGGTTATTTCGACAGGATCGAAAGAGGTGAGCAGGCAGGCCAGTACTGGAATTATGAATCTGATTTTCATAGCCGGCTCATTCGTGTTTTTAAGATTCTATTTAAAGTAATATTTAAAGTTAAAACTTCTTTCAGGCATAATTAGCTTGAATTATCTTTATAAAAAACTAGGTATTAAAGCTGATAATAAAACGATATGGACCATCGGTCATTCAACCCGTTCATTTGAAGAACTGATTGCCATGTTACATTCATTCAATATTGAATTAATTTCGGATGTAAGAAGTTATCCAGGTTCCCGAAGGTACCCGCAATTCAACAAAGAGTATTTAAAAATATCATTGCCACAAAACAATATTCAATATGTTCATTTGATAGACCTTGGCGGAAGAAGAAAAGCAAATCCTGATTCAAAAAATACTGGCTGGAGGAATATTTCTTTTCGGGGTTATGCAGATTATATGGAAACCGGACTTTTTAAGGAAGGGATAAATGAGCTTGTGAAAAGCTCAATTATACAACGTACTGCTTTCATGTGTTCCGAAGCAGTGTGGTGGCGATGTCACCGTTCAATGATTTCTGATTTTCTAAAGTTAGAGGGCTGGAAAGTTATGCACAT
>DATHNR010000108.1:0-8049 GCA_035485835.1 Puia sp. | reverse complement strand
TAAAAAAATAGGTAGAACCCCATACTATATATACAGTTAAAAAAGCAAGGATCACCGAAAGGGAGCCGGGTGATTTGGATCCGGAATTGTTCATTGGCTGCTGTTTAATCCTTTATGGGAAAATGGCATTTCAAAGTTATAAGGAAATTTATTAATTTTACCTTCGAAATCGATGTTTATTTTAACATTTGCTTTCGAAAACAAACAAAATTTAAATAAAACCTTTTATATGGAATTAGATAAAACGAGCTGGTCGATCCTGGCATGTCTGCAGGAAAATGCCAGGGCATCTTTTGCCGACATTGGAAGGGAGGTAGGACTTTCAGCACCTGCGGTTGCGGAGCGCATGATAAAATTGGAAGACGCAGGAATCATTCAGGGTTATCGAATCGAAGTAGATTATGAAAAAACAGGTTATAGTTTAAAAGCCTTCATCACCTTCACGGCGCATTCAGGAAAATTTAATTCTTTTTTAAATTATATTGAAAAACTGGATGAAGTACTTGAATGCCATCGGGTAACCGGAAACTATTGTATTTTTATGAAAGTCGTTGTAGAGAATTCAGGTCATCTTCAACAATTGCTGGCAAGTATGATGGAGTATGGGGAGACGACAACTTCTGTTATACTTTCCAGCCCAATAACACACAGGGTTTTCACAAAACATGAAATAAAGACTAAAGGAAAAGGTCGCGCTGTAAAATCCCACCTGGCGTAACCGAATAAGATTCAAGATCCGTTATTCCTTCACTTCGCAATACTTCTTCATCTATGAAATGATTACCTGTTGTGGATTTTGCATCTTTATTCAGTATATAAAAGGCAGCATCTGCCACGATCTCCGGTTTACGACTAACCTGAAAAAGTTTTTCTCCTCCCAGTAAGTTTTTTACTGCTGCCGTAGCGATCAGGGTAGCCGGCCAGAGACTGTTGGACGCTATTCCATCTTTTCTAAATTCTTCTGCCCAGGCGCTTGTCAAAAGGCTCATATTATATTTTGCCAATGTATATGCAACATGATGTTTAAACCATTTCATATCAAAATTCAATGGCGGCGATAAGGTAAGTACGTGTGGATTCGTTGATTTTTTCAGAAACGGATATGCATATTTAGTTACCATAAATGTTCCGCGTACGTTGATATCAAACATCAGATCATATCTTTTAGGCTCAGTATTTTCTGTATTGCTGAGAGATATGGCCGAGGCATTATTGATAACGATATCAAGTCCACCGAATTTGGATATTGTTTTATCTATAACATCCTGGACGAGTTTTTCATCTCTTATATCACAGTAAACAGGCAGTGCCTTACCACCTGTTGCTTCCACTTCAGCAGCGGCCGAATAAATAGTTCCTCCCAGGCGCCCGTCTTCTTTTGTTGACTTGGCAGCGATTACAACATTGGCTCCTGCTGAACCAAGTTTCAGTGCAATAGCTTTTCCGATACCCCTCGTACCGCCTGTAATCAGAACGGTTTTATTTTTATAATCCATAAATCTTTTGGATGTTCTGCTTATTTATTTAAGCATGGCATGAAGTATGTAAATATCCGCCTAAAGATAATACGATGTCTGCCAAATCGGTTTCTTATTTCGTTTTATACATGAATGAACCGGGAGATCCATCTCCCAAACCCCGGCCGGAATGGCCTCCTGTTGAACCAGCCCCAGTACCACCAACTACGGATCCTGTGCCTACAGTTCCTCCGGTTACAGGTCAGCAGGTTTAACACAATTGATATATACTGAATCACCTGGGCCTTTAAGTAATTATATTTGATACTCAAGGGCAATATGGAATATTTTCTGGGTATAGATATCGGGACTACATCAGTAAAATCAGTTGCGTTTTCCAGTACAGGAAAAACAATCTGTGAACATTCAATTTCTTATCCGATTAAACACCCTTTCCCGGATTGGAGTGAACAGGATCCGGAAGAGATTGCGGAATCAGTTTTTAAGACTGTAGAAAATATTCTCCAGGATCTTTCTCCGTATATTCCGAGATTATGTTGTTTCAGTTCAGCCATGCATAGCCTGATTGCTGTTGATAAAAATGGTAGCGCTATTTCACCTTCTATTATCTGGGCCGATAATCGGGCAAATGAAATGGCGGCCAGGATTCATCGGGACAAACAGGCAAATAGATTTTATGAACTTACCGGCCTGCCCGTTCATGCAATGTCGCCATTTTGTAAACTACTGTGGTTAAAAGAAAACCAGGAAGATATTTTCAACGAAGCATATAAATTCATCGGGATAAAGGAATATATATTTTTCAAATTATTCGGAACTTATGTGGTGGATGTTTCCATAGCGGCAGCCACGGGACTTATGAACGGAGAAACCAGGCATTGGGATCACTGGATACTTGAACAAACAGGGATAACCGAAGACAGGCTTTCTGAAATCACGGATATAGAAAGAATATTTTATTCTCCCTATATATTTCCTTCTCTGAAAAATACTCCATTTATTATCGGTGGGAGCGACGGGGCGATGGCCAATATTGGATCTACTGACGAAACAGGTTCCCTCGTGATTACGGTCGGAACCAGCAGTGCAGCGAGATTAATAATTAACAAACGGCAGATCGATCCGCAAATGCGTACTTTTTGTTATTATATAAGTGAAAATAAATGGCTGGTAGGAGGGGCAAGTAATAATGGCGGTATTGTTTTACAATGGTTGCAGGAAAATTTTTTTAATTCGAAAGAAGATGTGAGCATTTTTTTAAATCAGGCTTTATCAGTCGAGCCTGGTTCAGGAGGATTGATTTTTCTTCCATACCTGATGGGAGAGCGGGCACCGATCTGGAATGCAGACGCCAGAGGTGTTTTATTCGGACTCCGGATTAACCACGGACAAGCAGAAATGGTCAGGGCTTCCATGGAAGGGGTTGTCTATTGTTTATATGCTATCAGTCAACCACTTTTTGAAAAGTCGGACATTCATAATATATATGCTACGGGTGGTTTTGCCCGTAACGAACTTTGGTTGCAGATTCTTTCTGACATTTTTAATTTACCGGTAATAGTTTGTGATACTATTGAAAATTCCGCATGGGGTGCAGCAAAAACAGGTATGAAGTCTTTGGGAATTGCCATTTCTGAGAAATCAGAAATAAGCAAAACTTATTATCCTGATATATCCGTCCATTCCATTTATAAGAAAGGCTTTCAAAAATTTCAAAATTTGAATGAATTGTTGAAGGGGGAATTTCTTTAATGAGATCAGGGAATTTTTTTAAAATCTAGATCCTGAAAATCATAACTGAAATCAGTTAGCGGAGAAACAGCTTTCATTTGCATTCCATCCGGCTTACCCTTTTCATTCAGCCGGAATATTACAAATGCGTCGGCATCCATGCTTCGGTCGCGCCATTTCACTACAAAACTATTTTCTTTATAAGGAAGTAATTCGCCGGTGAGTTTGGGTGAACGTTTTGAATCAAACCAGTACTTTCCGTTTTTTATTGTAATGGATACATCTCCCAGCCAGGGATCCCTGTAAGTACCGATGTAAATATTAAAATCGATTTTCGGAGGATTTAGCTGCGCTTTATTGATTTCATCCCATATGGGATCAGTAATTGATTTATTATATGCCAGGTCTGAATTTCTTGTTGAAGACAATTCACTTATCCAGTCTTTCCGTGGTAAACCAAGATAACCATCTTTAATTTCATTCGTAATGGAAATAAATGCGTCACCTTCCTGCTGATTGGTGAGGACGATGATACCAAGCTGCAACTCAGGAATGATTGTAATCTGTGTGACCATTCCTTCAAGCCCTCCGGTATGACTGAGTTCCTTGTAACCTTTCACGTCTTCTATGAAAAATCCAAATCCGTAAGCTTTGAAATGAGTATTATAATAACCTGGATCACCGGCGTGCATAATAGTTTGAGGGGACCAGATTTCTTTTTGAATCTTCGGATCATACAGACTCATTAAATTTGGTCCATATTTTCCCTGCGCTAATAGCAGTTCTACCCATTTACACAGATCAGTAATATTTGAATTTATACCTCCTGCAGAATGTCCTACTTTCATCATGCTTCGGGCGATTACTTTTACTTTGCCTTCAACCTCAGCATGTGCATCTATTACGTCTGATTTATTTTTCAACTGGTCGAATGAACAGGCACTCATGGTCATTCCTATTGGTTTCATAATGCGTGTATCAACAAAATCATCCCATGACATGCCGCTGACCCTTCTCACAACTTCGCCCGCAACGATATACATATTGTTATCATAATCAAATTTTGTCCGGAAACCTGAAACCTGCCTGAGAAACTGGAGGTTATACAAAATATCTTTCAATTCGAAATTACTGGAATCAGGAAAAAACATCAGATCGCCTGCACCCAGTCCAAGCCCGCTGCGATGTGTTAAAAGATCGCGGATCGTAAATTCTTCCGTTACATAAGGACTGTAGAGCTTGAACTCCGGAATCCATTTACGCACTTTATCATCCCAGGATATTTTTCCTTCATCAACCAGGATGCCCAATGCAAATGCGGTAAAAGCCTTGCTGTTGGAAGCAATGCCAAACATCGTATATTCATCTACCGGTAGTCCTGTGTTCAATGAACGGACGCCATATCCCTTCGAATGGATGATTTTCCCATCCTTGATAACGGCAACAGCTATACCTGGAACATTAAAAACGCTCCTTGCTTTTTCTGCCACACTATCGATTGCGGAAGAACTCAGGGGTTGTGTTCGGGCCTGAAAGGAAAAAAAAATAAAGGCTGCAAATAGAATTTTTCTCATGGCAGTGAAATAAAGAATGATAATAAAGATATGCGCAAATTCTATTTCCAATTGCTAAAACAAAAAAGGGGCATATTGAAATACACCCCGTAACGACTGCCATCTAATTTAACTTAATTCAGAGGTCATGGACGGAATCGAACCGCCGTTTAAGGTTTTGCAGACCCGTGCCTCGCCTCTCGGCCACATGACCCTTACAGAATGCAATGATAAGGCAAATATATTAGTCTATGAAATTAGTAGACTAATTTATTTATTTGTGGATAAATCATGTTTTGATTACAGGGAATTGTAGAAATTCCTCTCTGGATCGGGGAGGAGTTCTTAATTTTGCTATCTGAACACACCGCTTTGAAAAAAATTTATAAGCCAACGGAAACGGTTGCTCCATTTTATCAGCGATATATTGATAACGTTCCTGATGATGGAAATCTACTGATCCATCTGGAAGATATTTTTTCAGAAACGGAAGAAACGATCTCGCCGCTTTCTGAAGAAAAAATGAACTACAGGTATGCACCTGGTAAATGGACAATCAAGGATATGCTGGTTCATTTGTCGGATTGTGAAAGAATATTTATTTACCGGGCTCTTCGATTTTCGCGCGGAGATGAAACTCCGCTTCCGGGTTTTGAGGAAAGTTCATATGCTGAATTTGCGGTTGCAAACGAAAGAGAGAAAGAAGACATTTTAAGAGAATATTCCCTGGTGCGGGAATCCAGCATTGCATTTATTGAATCTCTTTCAGATGAGGCCATGAACAGAAAAGGTACTGCCAATGGATATCCTGTATCCGTGAGAATGCTGGCAAACCTGATTTACGGACACCATAAACACCACCTAAATATTTTGCGGGAAAGATATCTTAAACCATGAAGGAAAAAAAACCGCACCGGATTTCTATTGCTGTTGATATGGATGGAGTTTTGGCCGATACGGAAGCCCATTTCATTAAGTATTATGAAACTGAATCAGGAGAAAAGGTAGACCGGAAATCTCTTTTGGGTGTTCCTGAAAATCTAGGGTTCCCAGATAAAACGGCCGTCCGCAGATTCGTGCATACTCCGGGTTTTTTCAGGAGTCTTCCTTTAATAAATGGAAGCGTTTCAGCTATTAAAACCCTCATACATGATTTCGATGTTTATATCGTTTCTGCAGCAATGGAATTCCCACTTTCACTATTTGAAAAAAAAGAATGGCTTGAAGAACATTTTCCATTTATATCATGGAAGCAAATAGTATTTTGCGGGGATAAAAGTATTATTAAGACGGATTACATGATCGATGATCATATAAAAAACCTGGATTATTTTTCGGGAGTACCGCTTTTATTTTCTGCCTCTCATAATGTACATGTAACGCATCATCATCGCCTGAATAACTGGGATGAAATTCTTGCATATTTTGCCATCATAAAATCAAAACAACAGTACCCGCAATAATCAGTAAGGCGCCAAGGGCGGTTTTCCAGCTCAATACTTCTCCCAGGAATGCTACAGATAATACAATGGTGAGGGCAACACTTAATTTATCTACCGGAGCTACTTGTGATACTTTTCCTAATTGAAGGGCCTTAAAATAAAATATCCAGGAAAGACCGGTTGCTAATCCGGATATGATCAGAAAAAAAAGATTGTGTTTAGATAGACTTTGAATCGTTTTATATTCTCCGCGGAGAAAAACAATTGCCCATGCAATCAGTAAAATAATTATAGTCCGTATAGCTGTAGCCAGGTTGGAATTTACATTGGTCACGCCAATCTTTGCAAATATCGCTGTGAGTGATGCAAATAAAGCAGAAAGCAACGCATATATCCACCACATAATTTATGTTTTTACAATACCGGTCATCCGTCATCCGTTATCGGTCATTTGTCAATTCGCCAGAAACTTCAGGCAGACAGGATTCGGAATACTTATTTCTTTTCCAGTGACTTTCAGCAATCCTGTTTCCGGATCAATGGTAAAGACGACGATATTATCCGAGTCGCGATTGGCTACCAGTAAAAAATGACTGCTTGGGTCGATTACAAAATTGCGCGGGTGTTTCCCATTCACAGATATATATTGTTTGTTTACAAGTTTGCCGTCTTTTTGAATCTCAAAAACAGCCAGATTATTTGCTACGCCACGATTACTTGCATACAAAAATTTCCCGTCAGCACGAATATGGATATCTGCACTTCCAGGATCACCACTAAAAGTATCCGGTGTTGTCCGAATTCGTTGGAAATGAGTAAGCTTTCCGCTCTTATCATCAAAATGGAAAGCATCTACCGTGCCGGTTAATTCACCGATAATATATACGTCGTGTCGTGATGGATGAAATGCAATATGACGTGGCCCTGTACCTGGTTCTAATGAGACCACTGAATCCCTTCTGTCAGTTAGCGGAATATTCTGAGTGGGATCAAAAGCATACACATGTTCCTGATCAGTACCCAGGTTGGCATTAAGAAGATATTTTTCATCCGGGGAAAAAATAGTTGAATGTACGTGAGACTTTTCCTGTCGCGCAGTATCCGGTCCTTTTCCAAACTGCTGGATAACCTGTGAGGCGGGAGCGAGGGAGCCGTCGGAATTAACCGGAAATCCTACCAGGCTGCCTGAACAATAGTTCGCAACAAATACCCATTTACTGGTTTTATCCTCAGTGATATAACACGTGCAGGTTCCTTGACTTGATTGTGAATTTAATTTCGCTAACTGACCCGTTGAGGGATCAAAAGCATAAGCAATAACCTCACCATCGTTCTCGCCTTCACTTGCAGCATATACATGTTTACCATCCGGCGAGATACTTAAATAAGAAGGGTTGGCAGCTTTCATAGTACTTACTTCCGTTCCTGTTCCGGTTATTGTATTAAACCGATATACATAAATACCCTTACTCATTCCATTCGTATATGTACCAATGAACAGGTATGGATTCTGGGAAAAACACGAAAAAGAAATGACTAATAATAGCAGAATTAGATTCCAGCGCATGGAAAAAGTTTTAAAATTAGACTCCTGCAATTTACGTGAAACTGATTATGCACCAACGCAATAAATAGATAGTATAAAAGCGTTATAATAATTGAAATCCGATACATATGAAACTGCTTAGCTGCTGTTTTCTGATATTTATTTTGTCTTGTCAGTCAATCCCTGATAATCGCATTTCATCCGAATTCACCCAGGATAACAATGCCTCTTTTGCATCGGCACTGATAGCGCCTGAGAAATCAGAAGAAACTACCATATCAGAAGAACCTGCTGGATAC
>DATHNR010000107.1:0-9758 GCA_035485835.1 Puia sp. | reverse complement strand
ATGGATGAAAATATCCGTAGGGAAAATCCAAACGATGAAAGAATCAATGTACCTGCCATTGCAAATTATTACTGGAGATACAGAATACATATCTACCTGGAAGATCTTATCAAAGCAAAACCTTTTAATGAACAACTAAGGGAGATGGTCAAATCTTCCGGCAGATAATCCATTGAATTGAAGATTAAATACATTTCGTATAACCTGCGTTTTAAATATCCATTCACGATATCCCGTGGAACGAAGACCCATCAGCCAACTTTGATAGTGAGCCTGGAACAATTCGGGCAGACGGGGTTTGGAGAGGCGCCGGCCATCACGTATTATAATATTCCTGTTGAGAAAATGATTGCAGACCTGGAACTCAAACTTCCGGTCATTGAAAAATTCGCTTTTACTGAACCTTCCCGTTTCTGGCATTTTTTGCACCATCTGATTCCTGATAATCCATTTCTGGTTTGCGCTCTCGATATTGCAGCATGGGATCTCTATGGCAAAATTCAGAAAAAACCATTGTATGACTGCTGGAAACTCGATATCAATGAAGGTCCGCTGACCGATTATACAATCGGCATTGACACAGTTGAAAAGATGGTTGAAAAAATGCAGGCAAAACCCTGGCCTATTTATAAAATAAAATTGGGTACGCCGGATGATGCAACGATCATTCGTGCTTTGAGAAAACATACAGATGCAATACTGCGCGTGGATGCGAATTCCGGATGGACCCTCCAACAGGCGCTTGATCTTATCTCCGCCCTCGGTGAATGCGGTGTTGAATTCATTGAACAACCACTTGAAAAATCCGATCTGAATGGCATGCGCGTTCTATATGATAAATCGCCGATTCCATTAATAGCAGATGAATCATGCGTGAGTGAACAGGATGTGGAAAAATGTCATGGTCTTTTTCATGGAATAAATATAAAACTCACAAAATGCAGCGGGCTGACACCTGCATTACGCATGATAGAAAACGCCAGGAAATTAGGAATGAAAGTGATGGCTGGAAGCATGAATGAAAGCACCATCGGTACCGCAGCGATCGGTCATTTATTACCTTTGCTGGATTATGTGGATATGGACGGGACTCTTTTGCTGGATGAAGATATTGCTACCGGACTAGAAATTGTAAATGGCAAAGTCATTCTTTCGGGGAAACCAGGACTTGGAATCGTATACACAGGTCTTCCTCTAAAATCATAAAAATGATACAATGGCTGAAGAATTAATTTTGAAAAAAGGAACCAGAGAAGAACAGTATCTGGAACTTATTCCACAGATCGCTGCCCTGATTGAGGGTGAGCCGGACCTTACTGCCAACCTCGCAAATATATGCGCTGCATTAAAACAACAATTTGACTGGCTGTGGACAGGGTTTTATCTGGTAAAAGAAAATGAACTGGTGCTGGGTCCTTTCCAGGGACCGATTGCCTGTACCCGGATTAAGAAGGGCAGGGGCGTCTGCGGCAAAGCCTGGGAACAAATGAAAACAATTATAGTTCAGGACGTAAATAAATTTCCGGGACATATTACCTGCAGCAGTTTATCAAAATCTGAAATTGTACTTCCTATTATCCGTCAGAATGAAGTAGTTGCTGTACTCGATATTGACCATACTAATTATGCAACCTTTGATAAAACAGATGAATTATTTCTTTCAGAAATTATCAGCCTGATACATTTTTAAAAAAAAATTAAACAAACGTTTAATTTTAATCCGTAAGCACTAATTTTGCATTCCATTGCTTGCTTCCGCGATCGGGGAGTCCTTTCTAAAAACGGACTTCGTTTTTTTTACTATTTATGAAAAGAATTATTTTATTTTTTCCAGTATTGATGCTATTGGGTTCTGTAAGTGCGCAGACAAAGGATGATTCTGCGGCAAAAAATCTCGAAGGTTGTATCATGTATGCTCTGGTGCATCAGACGAATATCCGGCAGTCACTGATTGATGAACAAATCACAGAGCATCAGATTAAGATTCAGCTGGCTGACTGGTATCCGCAAATTAATTTCTCAGGAAACTACCAGAATAATTTTCAGAGACCCATCACTATTTTCAACAATATTCCTTCTCCTGTCGGAACTTATAATCAATCCTACGCTTATTTTGGTCTAAATCAGACAATCTTCAATCGTGATGTTGTCATAGCGCAGCAATCTTCCAGAGATGTGCGCCTGAGTGCCAGACAGAACACCATTAATAATAAGATTGCAGTAGTTTCAAATGTCAGCAAAGCATATTATGATCTGCTCTTATCTAAGGAGCAAATCGCGTTGCTGGATACAGATATTGTATTATTACAAAGAAGCCTTAAAGACACTTACAATCAATACAAAGGAGGTCTTGTTGATAAAACCGATTATCAGCGGGCAACGATCAGTTTAAATAACGCTAATGCATCGCGTAAAACAGCCGGTGAAGCTGTGAAAAGTAAAACGGCCGTCCTGAAATTGTATATGAGTTATCCGGTTGATTCAACACTGGATGTTTTATATGACAGCGCCAGGATGAAAGAAGAAGTCAATTCTTTTGATACGCTTCAGCAGTTGGATGTAAACAACCGCATCGAATTCCAGCAACTGGAAACCCAGAAACGTCTGGAAGAATATAATCTGAAATACTATAAAATGGGGTTCTTACCCACTGTTTCCGCTTATGGAAATTACAACTTCAACTATTATAATGACCAGTTTAAAGATCTATATCAGCAAAATTATCCGAATTCATATGCAGGTTTATTGGTGACGATTCCGATTTTTACCGGAACACAGCGTTCACAACAGGTGAAAGTAGCCAGGCTACAGATAGAGCGACTAGATTACAATTTTAATTCATTAAAAGATTCGATACGAACCCAGTATATTCAGTCCCTGTCTTCCTATAAAGCAGATCTGAATAATTATTTTGAACAAAAAGAAAATCTGGAACTGGCGAGACAGGTTTATAATATCATTCAGCTTCAATATCGCTCAGGAATTAAAACCTATCTGGATGTGGTTGTTTCAAATAACGATTTGTTCGCCGCCCAGGTCAATTACACAAATGCCATTTTCCAGGTTCTAAGCGACAAAATCGATGTCGAAAGAGCGCTTGGGACTTTAAAATATTTATATTAACCAACCTGTTATGACATATAAGTCCTTTGTTTTTTTATTGATAGTGATTGGCTTCTGCTCCTGCGGCAGCCAGCCACCTCCGCCGCCGCCACCACCCGTTTCAGTAAACGTATATAAAGTAAAGACCGGGAGTGCAGAATTTTATAATTCCTATCCTGCCACTGTGACTGCAGTAAATCAGGTTGATGTGAGACCACAAGTGGCAGGTTATATCACGGGCATATTTTTTACTGAAGGCCAGCATGTTGAAAAAGGGCAAAAAATTTATTCTATCGACCAGCAGCAATATTTGGGAGCTTATGATCAGGCAGTTGCCCAATTGAATGCGAGCCAGGCAAACCTGGATAAAGTACAGCAGGATGCCGACCGGTACGTGGAATTGGGAAAAGAGGATGCCGTTGCTCAACAAACCGTCCAGCACGCGCTCGCAGATCTTCAATCAGCAAAAAAACAGGTAGACGCCGCAAAAGCCAACGTGAGTGCGGTGCAGGTAAATCTACGCTATTCCACCATCTATGCGCCACTCTCGGGAACAATCGGTATTTCACAAGTAAAAGTAGGTGCGGCGGTTACACCGGGTAACACCACATTGAATACTATCTCATCAGACGATCCTATAGCGGTCGACGTAGCACTTGATGAAACTCTGATTCCATTTATAGAAAAAGAAAGCAGAAAAGATCAGAAACAGAAATTCGACTCCATATTTACTCTAACGCTGGCCGACCAGTCAAAATATCCTTATCCCGGTAAAATATTTATTATAGATCGTGCAGTTGATCCGCAAACGGCCACTATTAAAGTGAGGTTATTATTTGATAATCCGGGGAATGTTCTAAAAGCTGGTATGTCGGCCAATCTTCGGATTTTAAACAACAGCAGCAACCAGTCCATTTTAATTCCATACCGGGCTGCTGTTGAGCAGATGGCAGAATATTTTGTTTATGTCGTGAATGCGGATACAGTTGCACAACGCAAAGTATTTCTTGGTCAGCGTATCAGAGATATGGCTGTTGTGAAATCAGGACTTCAGGAAAATGAAATCATTGTGGTGGACGGGGTTCAGAAATTAAAAGATGGGACAAAGGTAAAAGTGGCACCGCAACATGTCGCGGGAACAGATTCATTGAATCATGCGCCAACAGATTCATCAAAGAGAAAATCATCCTAATCCGATAACAGTATGATTGCAGATACTTTTATAAAGAGGCCGGTTACGGCCATTGTCGTTTCAATCGTTCTTGTTTTGGTTGGCCTGCTTGCAATGTCGAGTCTTCCGGTAAGTCAGTATCCGGATATAACGCCGCCAACCGTTCAGGTGACTGGTAATTTTATTGGTGCCGATGCATTAACAGTAGAACAAACGGTGACTACGCCAATCGAAACACAGGTAAACGGAACACCTGGCATGGCTTACATGCAAAGCAACAGTACAAATAACGGCCAGACAACCATAACCGTTACCTATGAGGTCGGAGCTGACGTGAATAACGGTATGCTCGATGTTCAGAACCGTGTGGGAATCGCATCTCCATCATTACCTGATGAATTGAAAAGACTTGGTGTAGTCACCCGAAAAAGAAATCCCAGTATTCTCATGCTGGTCGCTATATACGCTCCGAAGGGAACACATGCAGTCACATTTCTGGATAACTACACCAATATTTTTGTCCGGGATATTTTGCTGCGCGTAAAAGGAGTAGGAGATGTGATTTCCCGGGCTGATGATTTCAGCATGCGCATCTGGCTTAAGCCGGATAAACTGGCGCAGCTCGGTCTTACTTCTACTGACATCACCAATGCGCTGCAGGAACAAAATATTCAGATCTCTGCCGGTTCGGTCGGGGCGCCTCCGCAAAATTCCATGCAGGCATTTGAGTATACAGTGGTGGCGAACAGCCGTCTATCAACCGAAGATGAATTCGGCAATATTGTCGTCCGGTCAAATCCAAAAGACGGTTCCATCGTTTATTTGAAAGATGTTGCGCGGGCCCAGCTTGGAAAATTCAGTTATGCGAGCAATTCATTTGTGAATGGGAAAAGAGCTTCCTACCTGCTCGTTTATCAGGCACCGGGAAGCAATGCTCTTGCTACCGCCGATGGTGTGTTTGCCGCGATGGATGAATTGAAAAAAACATTTCCGACCGATATTGATTATGTAGTTCCTTTCGAATCCATTTCAGTGGTTAAAGTATCTATACATGAAGTGGTGCAGACCCTGCTGGAAGCACTCGGTCTCGTGGTGCTCGTCGTATTTTTATTTCTGCAGAGCTGGCGCGCGACCCTGATCCCGGTACTTGCAATCCCCGTTTCAATTATCGGAACTTTTATATTTTTCATTCCGCTGGGCTTTACCATCAATACACTCACCTTGTTTGGATTTGTGCTGGCCATCGGTATCGTTGTTGATGATGCGATCGTCGTAGTGGAAGCGGTTCAACATTACATTGACGTGGAAAAACTATCTGCGCAGGAAGCCACAGAACGAGCCATGAAGGACATTTCCGGTCCTGTTGTCGCCATTGCACTTATCCTGGCCGCCGTATTTGTTCCCGTCGGATTTATTCCAGGAATTGTAGGCCGGCTGTATCAGCAATTCGCCATCACGATTGCCATTTCGGTTCTGATCTCAGCTTTTGTTGCACTTTCCCTGACGCCTGCACTGTGTACACTACTACTGCGACCAATGCATATGGATAAATCATCCAAAGGACTCAATCAGTTTTTCTACCGGTTTAACAACGTGTTTGAACGCTTCAACAATGGCTATACAAAAAACGTCGCCGTCTGGATAAAGCGATCACCTTATGTAATTATTCTCCTCATATGCATTTGTACAGGTGCTTTTTTCTTATTCAAAGCCAAACCGAGTGGATTCATTCCCCAGGAAGATGAGGGCCGTTTATATATTACTTATGAATTGCCCGAAGCATCTTCTACAGCAAGAAGTCTTGAGACGCTGAATAAAATCATGAAGATCGTCTCTGAAACAGAAGGTATCCATCATTACGCAGCACTGGGTGGTCTTAATGCAATCACTTTTGCCAGCAAATCAAATGGAGGTACCATTTTTACTTCTTTAAACCCCTGGGACGAACGCAAGGACAAGTCTTTGCAGCTAAAAGGCATCATGGCTACCCTGCAGAAAAAATTTGCAGCTGTCAAGGAAGCCAATATTCTGGTAATTGCACCACCCGCTATTCCGGGTCTTGGCCAGACCGGCGGTTTTACATTTGAACTGCAGCAAAAAGGAAGTACTGATGATGTAAAAGCTTTCGAAAGAACGGTTAATAGTTTTATCGCTGCGGTAAATAAAAGACCCGAAATTGCCAGAGCCTATACCTTTTTCAATGCAAAAACGCCAGGATATAGCTTGGACGTAGACAGGGACAAATGCAGGAAGCTGGGTTTGTCCATAGGAGATGTGTATAATACTATTCAGACATACCTGGGCAGCACTTATGTAAATGATCTTTCCCTTTATGGAAGAAATTTTCATGTCGTTGCCCAGGCAGACACTAATTACAGGGGCGATATAAATAATCTGAATTCATATTATGTAAAAAATACTGCCGGTACCATGGTGCCGTTGAGCACGGTGATTTCTTACAAGATTACGGAGAGTGCTTCCCTGTTATATCATTTCAATTTATTCAGATCCGCCGAAATAAACGGAGATGCCAAGGCAGGATTCAGTAGCGGCCAGGCATTGCAGGCATTAAAAGAAGTTGCTGACCAGACTTTGCCTGCGGGATATGGATATGAATTTGCCGGACTCAGTCGTGAGGAATTAAAAGCGGGCAGTAAGACGCTGTTGATTTTTGCTTTATCCATAGTATTCGTTTTTCTTTTCCTGGCGGCGCTCTATGAGAGCTGGCAGGTGCCGTTTTCTGTTTTACTCGCTGTTCCTGTTGGAATGCTTGGAGCCATTCTTACACTTACTCTGATACCTTCGCTGGTTAATAATGTTTATGCCCAGATTGGAATGATTACCCTTATCGGGTTGTCAGCAAAAAATGCTATCCTGATTGTTGAGTTTGCAAAAGAACGCGTAGACAGAGGTATTCCGGTAGTTGAAGCAACCCTTGCAGCCGTCAAGCTGCGTCTGCGACCTATTCTGATGACGTCAATGGCTTTTATCTTAGGCGTATTGCCTCTGGCGCTTGCAACAGGTGCAGCCAGTGTGGCCAGATCTACTATTGGCTGGACAGTTTTGGGTGGTATGCTGGCAGCGACGTCCCTGGCCATTTTTATCGTGCCGGTATTGTTTGTGGTAATCACAAGACTTTCTTACGGAAAGGAGAAATTAGCATCACTTAAAGAACAGATCCCAGGGCTTACTGAATAGAAAGAAAGGAATTAAAAAAAAGTCCTTCTTATTACTGGAAGGACTTTTTTTTATCAAGTGCTTTAGGAAGGCCTTAGGCTTTTAATTTATCTCAAAGTAATAGGTTCTGAAATACTTCCAACTGTGATGGTGGCTGCATTATCGCAGGTTCCATCTCCGAAATCAATTGATCCGTTGACAGACTGATTGTATACAAAATTCACAATACCCTTACTGATATAATGACAATTAACTGCTTTTATAAGTGGTGAGGCAGATGCGATGGTCCATACAATACTTGATCCTTCAGAATTAGAGAATGAACTATTCCCTGTGATTGAATATACATCATCAGAAATATCAAAAACAGTCGATGAACCTGCAATCATTGTATAAGTCCTGTTATGACTGTAGTGATAGTTCGTTGCATCCGGATAAGTAATGATTCCGTTAATGACCTGTGTATTGATGCTGATTCCTGTGGAATCAGAAGATGTGTTTGTGATGTTGTAAGAACCCTGAATCCCGTAACCGTTTACTGTATAGTTAGTAAACGTCACAGATGCCGTTGTACCAGGAAATAATAAAGGTCCGCTAAACACATAAGTAAGCTTTCCTGTACGAAGAACGCCATCGGCACTTGTACATCCGGTACCAAAATCCAGTGTAAGCGTTTTTGGATAATCTCCCGGGATGGTATCATCCAGCGTATATATGGCACAACTCAGATTACCTGAATTCACTCCCTGGGTATGTTCAGTAGAAAAAGTGGTTGTTTTTCCTGCATGCAAATTTGTAGTATTCCAGACCGTACTATTATCTGCAAATCCATAAAATGCATTGTTAAGTACATCAGCGTAACTATTATCGGCTACTGTGGAAGAGTCCGATAAGGTTGCAGCATTGGTGTTTGTTGAGTTGGAAGAAGAAGAGTCCTTTTTACAAGATATCATGCCGACTACTGTAATCAGGGCTATTAGTTTTCCTGTGGTTTTGATGAAGCGGAAATTCATAGAGTCTATTGTTTGGTTGATTCACTCTAACGCTGCCTTTTCCAACTTATTTTATAACCCTGTTTATATAGTATTATAATGTACATAATTATCTGATTATCAAAATGATAAAACAGATAACTGAAGTAAAATCAGCTTCTTCCGTTGATTAGATTCTTTCCAGATTAGAGAAGAAAAAATTGCCTTCCACATGTGCATTTTCATCACTGTCACTGCCATGAATTGCATTTTCACCAAGCGAAGCTGCGAAAAGCTGGCGTATTGTGCCTTTATCTGCTTTGGCGGGATCAGTTGCGCCTATGAGTTTCCTGAAATCAGCAACGGCATTTTCCTTTTCCAGGATGGCGGCAATAATGGGTCCCCGGCTCATAAATTCGACCAGTTCGCCATAGAATGGCCTGGCACTATGAATGGCATAAAATTCACCTGCTTTTTCAGCAGAAAGTTCTGTCATTTTAAGAGCGATCAGCCTGAATCCTGCCTTCAGAATAATATCCAGGATGGCCCCGGCATGACCATTGGCAAATGCATCGGGCTTGACCATTGTAAATGTGCGGTTGCTCATTTGTTTTCGTTTGGCGGGCAAAGGTAATACATTTTACAGGAGATTTGGGAATGGCGATTTAATTCTGCACCTTTGCAACCGTTTTACATGCAACCTATTACGGATATAATTCCATTATTGCCCGATCCAAGAACCATTGTAATTGTAATGCATCAAAAGCCTGATGCAGATGCGATGGGATCCTCCTTGGGCCTCTGTCATATTTTGAATGCACTGGGTCATGAGGTTACTGTTATTTCCCCGACCAACTGGGCTGAATGGCTGAATTGGATGCCCGGAGCCGATCGTGTTATTGACTATGAACTAAACACGGATATGTCGAACAGGATTCTCGATAAAGCTGATTGGAT
Source organism: Puia sp. (assembly GCA_035485835.1). GTDB lineage: Bacteria > Bacteroidota > Bacteroidia > Chitinophagales > Chitinophagaceae > Puia. Next base: position 380 of record DATHNR010000107.1, on the reverse strand, counting down.
CTTTTGCCTTGACTTTAATGTTCTCCACCGTACGCGCAAAATGGCCGAACCCATAGAAAAAGCCCCTGGTAAACGCATCCTGATCGACCATCACCAGCAACCTCAAAAAGAAGTTTTCGCATATGGGATCAGCGACACTTCAAAAAGCTCGGCCAGCGAAATGGTTTTTGATTTTATTGAATCTGCATCGTTAGGACATAAAATCAATCAGCATGTCGCCCAATGCTTATTTGCAGGTGTAATGACAGATACCGGGTCCTTTCGTTTCAACTCTGCCTCATCATCCGTACACCGTATGGTAGCTGTTTTAAAAGATACTGGTTTTGATCATACCAAAGTATATGAAAATCTTTTTGATAATTTTCTGGAAAACCGGTTAA
>DATHNR010000106.1:0-7810 GCA_035485835.1 Puia sp. | reverse complement strand
GGCTTTGGGCTTTAATCTTTAGGCTTAAAAAATATGTACATACCCATTCTTGTCCACAACCAACTTATTCTCGGCCTGCATAGAGTCAATCACTTTACGAAGATGTTCTGAATGAATATCAGCAAACTGATCAAATAGATCTGTGGCCTTGAGTGATTGTAAACGGGTTCCTTCACGTAATTTCTGGCAGATGACTTCAAATTCAGCAGGGCTTAGTTTTTCTTTTTCCTTCTTTACACAGTTATCACAGATCCCGCAATTTTCAGCACCCTTTTCACCAAAATATTCGGCGATGGCCACACTACGACATTTTTTCGTTTGAACATATGTCAGTATACCATTCACTCTATTAATAAACTGTTCTTTCCTGAAGAGATATGCCTTCTCATCTATATGTATATCTTCAGCTTTCTTCCTGGGCAGATTATAATAAATCCGGGGAGATTCTTTTTGCGGATTGTAATGGACGATTTGAAATTTGTGCATTTCATAAAGTCCCTTTACAATTCTTTCTACTTCCCAGTTCAGAAGTGAGGCCAGGGTTTTCTCATGGATCGGTACGGGTTGATCATAGATCCCGGCATAGGATCTCAATAAGGCTTTTATCAATGGATCTAACGCCGGGTTATCATTTTCAAATTGACCAAGAGCCTCCCTGTTGCAAATAAAATATAGTGTTGCAGGTGTAAACACCGGGTCATTCAATGTTATAAATCCTTCCTGTTGCAGCAGCTGGAGTGCCGCCTGGGCTGGTTTTGACTGAAAGGAAAATTTCTGAAGGAAATCATTCAGGTCAAATGGGTAACTGACCTGGTCTGTGCCCAGAGGCACCTGGAGATAATTAACAAGTCCCTGATAAATCTTCCGGATATAATTCAGCGAAGGAAATTGCATTTTATGGAGAACAGAAAGTTCTTCCAGCATAACTTCATTATATAATAAAACAGCATAAGATTTTTTGCCATCCCTGCCGGCACGCCCCGCTTCCTGGTAATAATTCTCCAGGTTATCCGGAACTTCCGCATGGATTACCAACCGTACGTCCGGTTTGTCAATACCCATCCCAAATGCATTCGTGCATATTATCACCCTAACTGAATTCTTCATCCATCTCTCCTGCTTATCATTTCTGTCTTCCTGGCTAAGTCCTGCATGATAGTAATCCGAACTGATCCCATGCATATTCAACAGGTCACTGATTTCTTTTGTGCGGCGCCGGTTACGGCAATAAATAATTGATGATCCCTCAAGTCGCCGTAATATGTCGAGCATCTTATTAATAACCGAGCTGGTTTTATGAGCACTAAAAGAAAGATTCGGACGTAAAAATGATTGTGTAAAAATCTTTGGGTTTTTCATTTTCAGCTTCAAACAGATATCCTCACGAATGGCCGGAGTAGCTAAAGCTGTTAACGCCAATACCGGCACTGCAGGCAGCCCTTCCCGGATATCGGCGATCCGCAGATAAGGTGGTCTGAAATCATATCCCCATTGTGAAATACAATGTGCTTCGTCCACTGCAATCAAACATATATTCAGTGCGGGTAGAAATTCTTTGAAGAGCTCTGTTTCCATACGTTCAGGAGATACGTATAGGAATCTGCAGTTCCCTGTCGCTGCGAGTTTAAATGTGGAGATCACATCCTTTCGGCTCATACCGGAATAAATCGCAAAAGCTGTAATGCCTTTTTTGCGCAGGTTTTGAACCTGGTCTTTCATCAGGGCAATCAAGGGACTTATCACCAGGCAAAGTCCTTCTTTTACAAGGGTCGGTACCTGGAAACAAATGGATTTACCACCGCCTGTGGGAAGTAACGCCAGTGTATCATGTCCTGCCAATACAGATTCCACGATCTCTTCCTGCAGGGGGCGAAAGAAATCATAGTGCCAGTATTGTTTTAAAACAGCAGATGCAGTACGGTTCATATGCAGGAATCAATCCTCAATTTACAGCAGCTTTTTAACAAACAGGCGTGAAGAATTGATGAGTAAAACTACATCGCTGAAAGCCATTGCTGCGGCGGCAACACCCGGTGTAAGAAATCCAAATCCTGCAATAGGTATTGCCAGCACGTTATAAAAAAATGCCCAGAAAAGATTTTGTTTTATTGTAAGAAATGTATGTTCTCCAAGCTGCATCGCCAGTGGCAATTTTTTCAGGCCACTATTCATCAGGACAACGTCGGCAGTCTGCATCGCAATCTGTGAAGAATCACTCATCGAAATTCCGATTCCGGCTTTGGCTAATGCAGGTGCATCATTGATACCGTCTCCAACCATAGCTGTTGGCGACATTGCAGAGAGTCTTTCAATTTGCATGAGTTTTTGCAGTGGTGTTTGTTCAGCTATTATTTCATCTATTTTAAGTGCTTTTGCCGCATCCATGGATTTTTGTTTACGATCACCGCTAAGCAGAATTGTTTTTATATTTCTTTTCCTGAAATAAGCAATTACATCAAATGCTTCGGGTCTCAATTCATCCTGCATATCAACCCAGCCCACCATCTCATTATTCTTCATCAGATAAATAGAATGATTTGAATCGGCAGAAATATCACCAAAGAAAGAAGCAGATCCGGCTTTATATTCATCTCCCTGCTTACTGGTTGCCAGAATTCCATAACCCTTGATCTCTTCTATTTTTTCCCATCGAATTTCCGGTTGAGATTTCCATTCGCGGGTAAGTGATTGGGCAATCGGATGATTAGAATATTTTTCCAGGGAGAAGAGAATCCTTCTGAATTCATCATTGGTAACCGCCTGGTCCAGGACCTTAAATTCTCTAATATTAAAAGCCCCTGTAGTGAGTGTTCCGGTTTTATCAAAAACAACCTGATTAATTTTTTTGAAAAGTTCCAGGCTGTCAGCCTTCCTGAACAATATCCCATTCCTGGCTGCCCTGCCGAGACCAACCGCAATTGCAGCCGGCGTTGCGAGTCCCATTGCGCAGGGGCATGCAATAACAAGAACTGCAATACTTCTCATTACAGAGGAACCGAAATTGTGGAGGAAAATATAATTTAATAAAAAAGTCAGTAGGGCAACTCCGATTACCACCGGAACAAAAATTGCACTGATGCGGTCAGCCAGCAACTGGATCTTTGGTTTATCCATTTGCGCTCTTTTTACCAGGTCAATCATATTGGATAAAACCGATTCTTTTGCTGATGCGGTTACCTGTGCTTTTAAATTTCCATCAAGCAAAACCGATCCGCCAATGATCCTGTCTTTTGATTTTTTGTTTACAGGTAAACTTTCACCTGTTATAATGGCTTCATCCACCTGCCCTTCACCCCAAAGAATTTTTGCATCCGCGGGAACCTGTTCTCCGCTGCGGATCAGCACCAGATCCCCGCTACGCAATTGAAGACTGTCAACAGGAAAAATGCTTTCCTGGTGTTGATCATCAAATGCAATCATATTCGCAGTTACTTTCTGCGATTTGACAAGCCTGTAAAGAGATTTCTGAGTTGTATGAAGGGATCGTTCCTCCAGATAATTTCCGAAGAAAACAAGTGTGATGATAGCCGCAGCCGTTTCATAAAAAAGATAGGATTCACCCAGACCGAGCAGGGTACCTGTAAGACTATATATAAATGAAGCACCCGCACCCAGTGCGATGAGTACATTCATATTGAGCGGTCCCTGTCTGATGCTGTTGATGGCACTTCTACCAAAATAATTCATACCTGTTATGAAAACGGGCAAACAAAGCATCAGTTGAACCCAGGAATTTTGGAGCCAGTGGAAAAGCGAACCATGGACCAGCATATGCAATTGCAGAATCAGGGTAAAGGGCACACACAATGCGAGATATCGAACGAATTTGTTAGTAGATTTTTTGGTATCATTTTCTTCTGCTACATGATAGCCGAGATTTTCAATGCCTTTTTTCAGTTCCTGCTCCGGAACATCCGTTTCATTTCGGAATTGTGCTTCGCCAGCTGTCAGACTGACTTTAACATCCAGCATTCCCTTTTTCTCCAGAAAACCATTGATTGTTTGTGCGCAGGCGCTACAACTCATTCCTTCAACCTTCCAATTAACTGTCTCCATGCTTATTACTTCAATTACCAGTTGCAAATTTACCGAATTCCATTTCCCCTGTTCACATTATAAAACAGCCATGGAGTTATCTTTGTTGAATGGAGTGGGTGTTTACATTGCCTGAAATAGATGATATAGCCCGTATTTTCTGGGAATCCTTCCCGGATAAAAAAATATATGCTTTTCAGGGCAATATGGGAGCGGGCAAAACCAGTTTTATAAGTGCGCTATGCAGAATAAAAAAGGTGAGAGAAGTTGTTGGCAGTCCTACGTTTTCCATTATTAATGAATATAGTTATCCCGAAGGTGATATTTACCATATGGATCTTTACCGCTTAAAAGATGAAGAAGAGGCTATTAAAGCGGGCGTTGAGGATTGTTTGTATTCCGGGGAAATCTGTCTGGTGGAATGGCCCGATCGGGCGCCGGGTATTTTTCCGGAGGAGACCCTGGGAATTTTCTTCGAAAATCAGGATGAAAACACTCGGAAAATAACTGCCATCCCATATTGGAAAAAATTCAGGATAAAATTGTAATTTTCACCTCCACGATCTGCAACCCAAGGGGTAGTCAAATCACCTTATCATGTCCCAACACAGTAAACCGTTTATCAGCACTTCCTTCAGTTATGAAACCCTGGAAGAAACCCTGGACGTAAAACCGAAATCCAGTATGCTGCTGATCGGCGTTCCTAAAGAAACCGCTTTTCAGGAAAACAGAATCGGGCTTACTCCTGAAGCCGTTAGCGTTCTGATCAGTAATGGTCACGAAGTTTTAATTGAGCATAATGCCGGAGAAGCTGCCCACTACGGAGACAGGGATTACAGTGAAGCAGGAGCACGCATCATATATGAAAAAGCTGAAGTATATAAATGCCCGACCCTGATAAAATCGGCACCTGTTGTGGAAGAAGATCTGCCCCTTCTGCAAATGAATCAGACCATTATTTCTCCCATACATTTATCCGCACTCAAATCCGAGTTATTACAGAAAATGATGGAGAAGCGCATCACGGGTATTTCATTTGAAAATCTGAAAGATGAAAGCGGCAGTTATCCTATTGTGCGAAGTATGAGTGAAATTGCGGGAGGCGCTGTTATGCTGGTGGCCGCCCAGTATCTGAGTTCGGCCAATCACGGCAAAGGTGTATTGCTCGGGGGAATATCTGGCATACCACCCACGAAAGTTATTATACTCGGTGCGGGGATTGTGGGAGAATATGCAGCAAGAGCCGCGCTTGCACTTGGCGCATCCGTGAAAGTATTTGATAACAGCGTTTCCCGCCTGAAAAGGCTCCAGAATAATATCGGTTTTCGTATATATACATCCGTTATAGAGCCGCGCATTCTTTCCAAGCAATTGAAAAGTTGCGAAGTAGCCGTTGGAGCACTTTCTTCACAATCCGGTCGCACGCCGGTTGTAGTTACCGAAGAAATGGTCAGCAATATGCGCACGGGCAGTGTAATTATAGATGTAAGTATTGACCGTGGCGGATGTTTTGAAACCAGCGAAATCACTTCACACGAACATCCCACATTTATTAAATATGGTGTGATCCACTATTGCGTTCCCAATATTCCTTCTGGTTTCGCCAGAACTGCATCGCAGGCTATCAGCAATGTGATAACTCCTCTTTTACTGGAAGCATCCGAGGAAGGCGGCTTTGATAATCTTGTATGGCACAAGATTCATTTACGCAGCGGGATATATATGTTTAAAGGAGCGCTTACGAATTTCCATTTGAGTCAGAGATTTGATTTGAAATACACCGATCTGAATTTACTAATTGCATCTCAGAGATAATCCTTGTTAATTTGGCAAATGTGCAATTGTAGGAAATGAAAAATGGGGGGAATTAAATGGGAAAATGATAATGTGGCAATATGGATTTTTTATTTTTTGTTTTTTTCTTCTCCGGTCCAAATTGCAATAGCCGATGCCTTTAAGAGAAAAGGATTGTGAGTTTCAGAGTCAGACGCCTCACATTCCCACATTATCATTTTCCCATTTAATTCCCCCATTTTTCATTTCCTACAATTACACATTTGCCACATTGACTTTTAGTGTCTTCATATCAATTACGCTTTTACAAAACGAATACTCCAAAGCATCATTTGAACTAACAATAACAAGTCTTTCACTACAATACTCACTGATGAGTTCGTGATACAGTGCAATGCCAGACAGATCCAGATTCGTTGTGGGTTCATCCAGAAGAACAACGGGGGTATCTGAAAAAAAAGCCTGTGCGAGTTTTATCCTCTGCTTCATACCTGAAGAATAATACCTGATTTGTTTATCCGAAGCTTCCTGTAACCCGACACGTCCCAGAATCTGTTGAATAGAAATATCAGGCATCAGCGGTTTGAATGACCGGTGAAATCTGAAGAATTCATTGGCCGTCATTTCTTCGATGGTTTCCAGATAAGGTGCAGCAATTGAAATAAAAGGAAAGTATTGTTCTATTGGTATTTCACTTCCGTTAAAATAAGAGATTTTGCCTTCAGTTGGCATCAGCGATCCTGCGATAAATTGTAGAAGTGTTGATTTGCCCGACCCGTTCGGACCAGTAATAGCATATGCATTCGAAGAAAAAAAACTATAGTCGAAGTGCCGGAATATCCATTCCCGGTTGAACCGTTTGCCTGCATCAGACAGGGTAATCCTCATCGAGGTTGCTTTTACTGAAGCGTTTTATGATACCGCGACTGCTTTCCCGGATAAATGTTACGATTTCATCACGCTCATCAGTAGCCGAAAATTCCTCTTCCAGAAATTCAAGTGCCTGAGAGGTATTTAAACCCTTATTGTATATAATACGGTAAATATCCAGGATATGATTGATCTTATCGATACTGAAACCCCTCCTTTTCAAACCCACGGAATTAACACCACAATAACTTAATGGCATTCTTCCTGCCTTGATATATGGAGGTATATCTTTCCCTACCAGTGATCCGCCCTGAAGAAAACTATGCCGGCCAATTCGTACAAACTGGTGAATGGCACACATTCCGCCAAGAATGGCATAATCTTCAATGACCACATGGCCGGCTACCTGTGTGTTATTGCTCATCACACAATAATCGCCTACTATACAGTCATGCGCCAGATGGCAATAAGCCTGAATAAGACAATTACTCCCAATAGATGTTTTTTCCCTGTCCTTTGTTCCTCTGTTTACAGTAACAAATTCGCGGATGGTAGTATTGTCTCCTATAAATACGTTGGAATATTCTCCCTGAAATTTCAAATCCTGCGGAATAGCCGCGATGACTGCGCCCGGAAAAATCCGGCAGTTCTTCCCAATTCTTGCGCCTTCCATGATGGTAACATTGGAACCTATCCAGGTTCCTTCTCCAACTTCCACATCCTGATGAATGACGGAAAAAGGATCAATTTTAACATTCGTGGCAACACGTGCATTTGGGTGAATATACGTATGGGGATGGATCATTCTTTCATCTGTTGATGGTGTGGCCTGCTGCCCGCTCGATACTATATCTTTGATAATTGCAGGTTGCTTCATAAAAAATGCTGAGCAAAACCCAGCCCTACAAAAATAAACTTATTTGGCACAAATCCTCTAATTTAACTTCGCTTTACCAGCTGTGCCATCAGATCTGCTTCAGTAACTATTTTATTGCCGACAAAAACGGTACCGCGCATTTCAACAATTCCCCTGCGAATGGGATTCATCAACTCAAGTTTCATTACCATTGTGTCACCCGGTACAACCTTCGCTTTAAATTTACAATTGTCA
>DATHNR010000105.1:0-4111 GCA_035485835.1 Puia sp. | reverse complement strand
CAATAATATCCCAGACCTTTTCCGGATCAGCAATCTGTTCTATCAGCGCTTCCCTTTTTATCTGCATTCAAATTATAATTTTACGAAAGGAGCAGTTATTTATTTTTCTACAAGCATTTCGGGAATATGATAAACTGAAAGTCCTTCGAGCACTGGCTCAGATTTGGCATCCGTGATCTTTATGATAATTCGGTTACTGTTCCTCGTTTGAAAACTGACGATACGCTGATGCCCCAAAGTTGTATACGTTTTTTTAAATAGCAGGGAATCCTTGTCATAGATTTCAATTTCAAAAGATTTTACCCGCTGGCCCCACTGAAGCGCCTCTTTCAGGAGAATACAATTGATCGCAATTTCTTTGTTGAAAAGGATTTCCAAATATTCATCTTTAAAGTTATTACCCCAATGGATAATTCCATTCTTTCCTTCAGATATTTCCTTATTATTTTTGCCATATAAATAAACAGCCCGCTGATCTTTATTCAAAAGAAGATCCTTGAAACTTTCCTTCCTCAATTTTGCAAATCCCATGAGAGCGGCAGAATCATAAGTTGAAATGAGGCCTCTGGGATCCGGAGGAACATTTAAAATTAAATTCGCCCCACGACCAACAGACTTCAGGTAAATATCAAAAAGTTTTTCCGGAGATTTCACCAGACTATCTTCCTTTGCATGGTAAAACCATCCTGGTCTTATACTTACATCGCATTCGGCAGGAATCCAATTCCTGCCATTTATATTTCCCTGGTTAAGCGTATCATTCGGAGGTGCACCCATTCCCCTGCTAAACCCTGCTGTATCCAACAAATTCCAGTTTGTAAATCCGGCTAAGCCGTTTTCATTTCCTGCCCAGCGCATATCCGGGCCGATATCACTAAATACCATGGTATTGGGCGCTATCTCGCGCATGGTAGTTTCAAAACCATGCCAGTCATAAACCTGCTTTTTCCCATTAGGCCCTTCCCCGTTCGCTCCATCCCACCAGAATTCAAAAAATGGTCCGTAATGTGAAACCACTTCTTTCATCATATTAATAAAGACATCATTATAGGCAGGTGTTCCATATGCAGGATGATTTCTGTCCCAGGGAGAAAGATATACACCGAATGATAATCCATATTCCCTGCAAGCATCGGATAATTCTTTTAAAACATCTCCTTTCCCATTTTTCCATTTGCTCTGCGCCACTGTATGTTTTGAATAAGCGCTGGGCCACAAACAAAATCCGTCGTGGTGTTTGGCCGTTATAACAATGCCGCTGGCACCTGCTTCTTTTGCAATCCTGCACCATTGACGGCAGTCCATCGCCGTCGGATTAAACAGTTCTTCTTTTTCGGATCCCTTACCCCATTCAAGATCGGTAAATGTATTCGGTCCGAAATGCATGAATAAATAAAATGGCGCGTCTTGCCATGCCAATTGTTTGGCAGTTGGTAATGGATAAACAGGATTCTGGCTGTGCCCGGTGATTAAGATGCCGGAGAACAAAATAATTAAAGAATATTTCATAATAATCAGGCTAATTGTTCAATTTATGAAACTATGGATCAATTCAGATAGTACCAATTAGGTGCTGCACTATTCTTTTCTTAGCCTAATTTTACGTTATCAAAAAGTATATGTCTTTTTTCAACAACAAGGTAGTAATTGTAACAGGAGGCAGTGATGGTATCGGCAGGGCATTGATCGTTTTGCTTATTGATGCAGGCGCCAAAGTGGCAACCTGCGGCAGACAGCATGATAAACTTTATGCCCTTCAACTCGAATTTTCACAGTTCATGCTACATACGATGGTCTGTGATGTGAGTAATGAAGATGAGTGCAAGCGTTTTATCCATTCCACCGTTGAAACTTTCGGAACAATCGATATTCTTATTAATAATGCAGGCATCAGTATGCGTTCACTTTTCGATGATACAGATACCGATGTGATTCGTCGCCTGATGGATGTCAATTTTATGGGAGCAGTTTATTGTACAAAAGCATCATTACCATATATTATAGAACAAAAAGGAACTGTTGTGGGCATTTCTTCAACTGCAGGGTACCGGGGACTGCCTGGCCGAAGTGGTTATTCTGCTTCAAAATTCGCACTGCAGGGTTGGCTTGAATCCCTGAGAACAGAATTAATGTATACCGGCGTTCACGTAATGTGGGTTTCACCGGGATTTACTACTTCCAATATTCGGCATGCAGCACTTAACAGTAAAGGTTTAAGTCAGAGTGAAAGCGTTCTTGACGAATCCAAACTCATGAGTGCAGAAGTTTGTGCTAAATATATTTTGAATGCCATTGAAAAAAGAAAAAGGGTGCTGGTGCTTACCTTCACCGGAAAGTTCACGGTTTTCTTAAATAAATTTTTCCCTTCCCTGACAGACAGGCTGGTATACAGGCACTATTTCAAAAATGGGGAACTGGTTAAATGAGGAACGGATAATCTAAAACGAACCGATCAAGATGGCGCTTATTACCCTTACTTCCGACTTCGGCCTGCAGGATTATATTGCCGGTGCAGTCAGAGGTCAGCTTCTTCAGTTAGATTCAACTTTCCGCATTCACGATATTTCACATCAGATCGCACCATTCAATTATCCACAGGCCGCATATATCTGCCGCAATGCCATCTGGCAGTTTCCGGAAAATACTTATCATATCATTCTTGTAAACCTTTTTGAACAAAAACCTGAACATTTAATTTTCGCCAGTGCAAACAGACAACTCATTTTTTGTGCTGACAACGGACTCCTGGATATGATTCTACCCTGTAAACCCGATAAAATCATAGGACTGCCACTGGATAAAAATGAAATCAAGAATACACTTTATTGTACCCGTCAGATCGGTCAGGCTATACTTGCTTTGGAAGCAGGTGCTTTACCGGAAACCCTGGGCGATCCTGAAATAAAATATATTCAAAAAAATGACCTTCGTCCATTATTAGGTGATAATTATATTGAAGGACAGATCATTTTCATCGACAAATTCGAAAATGTGATTGTCAATATTACCCGGGATGAATTTGAAGCACAACGTAAAGGCCGGAGCTTCCGGATCGTTTTTAAAAGGAATGAAATCATCGACAGGATCAGCGAATCCTATGCCGACGTGGCGCTGGGAGAAAAGCTGGCAATCTTTAATTCTGCAAATTACCTGGAAGTGGCTATCAATAAAGGTAACGCCGCCGGATTGTTCGGCCTTCAGGATTTTACCGACCAGTCACTCCAGCATCACCTTTTTTACCAGACGGTGAAGGTATACTTCGAATAAGTATGGGAGTATGGGAGTACTGTGCCCGCCGAAGCGTAGCGAAGGTGGGTGGGAGTGAAAATAATTTTAAAAATATAATTTTTACTTGCGACAATTAATGTTGTTAAGCTATTGCAAAATTCCTTCCATTTCCATACTCCCATACTCCCATACTTCCATACTTGTTGTATAATAGTCCGCCAGTCTCTCTATATTTGTCACTCCTAAAAATCAACGGACTATGAATTATAAGAAGGTGAATAACATATCAGGCTGGGTAGTTTGTCTTTTTGCCTGTATGGTATACATTTTAACTATGGAAGCCACAGGCAGTTTCTGGGATTGCGGAGAATTCGTTTCCAGTGCCTATAAACTTCAAATACCTCATCCGCCCGGAGCACCGCTGTTCGTAATGATGGGCAGATTTTTCATTATTCTTTTTGGAGATAATCCAAATACCGCTGCAAGGGCAGTCAATTTTATGAGTGCCATCCTGAGCGGATTCACCATTCTTTTTCTTTTCTGGTCCATTACACATTTCGCGCGTAAAATTATTCAACCCAAGGGGCTGGCACTCAATTCCCAGCAAATATTCACCATTATGGCCGCCGGCACCGTCGGCGCACTTTGCTATACCTTCTGCGACTCCTTCTGGTATAGTGCAGTTGAAGGCGAAGTATATGGTTCTTCTTCTTTCTTTACCGCCCTGGTTTTTTGGGCGATTTTGAAATGGGAAGATGTGGCCGATGATCCAGTTGCGGACAGATGGCTCATTTTTATTTTCTACATGATGGGACTTTCGATCGGTGTCCATCTTTTGAATCTGCTTACCATTCCCGCCATTGTAATGGTGTATTATTATAAG
>DATHNR010000104.1:0-6287 GCA_035485835.1 Puia sp. | reverse complement strand
AGTGCGGCAGATACAACTGCATCAGACATCAGGTGAAGGAATGCTCCTTTGATATTGAGATCACTCTCTTTATTCCGGAAAAAAAGTAACGCGGTAATGGTGTTGATCAGGATGCCGATGGCAGCCACGATTGAAATGGTTTTACCAGGGAGTGGTTCGGGAAGTATCAACCGGTGAACAGATTCATACAAGATAGCTCCAATAGAGACCAATAAGATGCCTCCGTTCAGCAGGGCAACAAGAACCGTTGTCTTTTTATAACCATAAGTGTATATGGTGTTAGATTTTGCTTTCATCATTTTAAAAGCAAAAAGAGATAATCCAAGACTGGCTACATCAGCCAGATTATGCCCCGCATCCGATAAAAGGGACATGGAATGTATGGTTATTCCAACAACAGCTTCAATAAGGACAAAAGCAAGATTCAGGATTATACCCACAATAAATGCGGTATTTACGGAGCTGAGTTCCATAACATGACCATGCGAATGACCGTGATGACTATGAGAATGACCTGAATGGCTATGCGAATGATCTGAATGACTGTGAGAATGGGTTTCTTCCATAAATCCGCAAAGTTAGTGTTTCGTAAAATAAGACTTCGTTAGTGTTTGGTAAAAAAAGGATTCGCGGATCATTGGGTAATAAAAATTTTTAATTTTATATCGGCATCTCATACCTTTCTGCAAATACTTCCGGATTCATACCCATGAAATTTTAATTATACATAAATGCATTTATTAATATGTCTTTCAATTTGATTGAATCGGTTAAGGAAATTCTTTCCGGAGACATGACAAACAGGATGGCTGGAATTTTAGGAGAAAGCCCCGCAAATGTGCAGCAGGCAATTCAGGGAATCATTCCGGCAATTCTGACTGGTTTAATGCTTAAAACCGATTCCGGAGATGTACAGGATACTTTAAATCTTGCAACAGCCGCTGCAAGGATCGACATTCCTTTTAACCTGAATTCATTGGCCGGCGGAACCGTTAATTCTAAAGGCATGGATTTCCTGAAAAATATTTTCGGAGAAAAAACTTCTGTCTTATCCGATGCTATTGCCGGATATGCAGGTATTAGCAGCCAGTCTGCATCATCTTTATTGAGTACTGCAGCACCTGCAGCTTTGGGAGTTTTAGGAAATCATATTCTGAGTTCAAATATGAATGCAAGTGGATTGAGATCATTTTTAAATAGCCAAAAGAAAAAGGTCCTGAATGTTTTACCAACCGGAATTTTTCTGAATGGAATTATGGGAATAGATGAACTGTCCGGAATTTCTGAAAAATTCGCGGGTTCCGAATTGGCGGAAAGAAAGGAAAAGTCAGGAGTGAAATGGGTTATTCCGATTATTATTTTAATCCTGGTTGCCGGTATTGTGGTCTGGTATTTCATGAATAAACAAACCCCATCGGGAAACCCGCCACAGGCCATAACAGATACGGTGACGCATTCAAAAGATACAATCAAACAGGATATCGTCACTGAAAGTAAATACACTCTAAAGCTTCCGGACGGTGTACTCTTAGATGCTAAAAAAGGCGGCATTGAAGATTTACTTGTCATTTTTTTTACTGATCCAAAAAGTAAAGCATCGAGGAGATTCCCATTTAATTTCGATCAGCTGAGTTTTAGTAATGGCACTGCGAATATTACCAATGAAGGTATGGTGCAGATACAAAATGTAGCATCCATTCTGAAAGCCTTCCCAAAAGCTAAAATAAAAATCGGTGGATTTAATGAAAAAGGAGGTGATAGTATATCAAATAAATTACTATCCGAAAGCCGCGCAAATGCAGTTGCTGATGCAATCAAAGCTGCAGGGGCGAATTCAAATCAGATTGCCGGAGTAGAGGGCTTTGGTTCCGATTTTGCAAAATATCCTGCTGACGCTGCCGATTCATTAAGAGAAAAAGATAAGAGAATTTCAATAAGTGTCAGGTCGAAGTAGAACTTTAATTATATAAAGGGCTGGATGCCATTTGTGACAGATCCATATCCTTGTAATTTCTTATCACATTATATAGTGTATCTCTTTCTACCGGTTCACGTTTTACTTGTTTTATAAGTGCAACCAGTTCTGTTGTAGAAAGAGAAGGGTGCTGCTCCTCTGATCCCGCCATTGAATAAATCTTCGTTGAATCATCAATGGTTCCATCCAGATCATTCACACCAAATGACAGCGTTAACTGTGCGCTTTGCCGGCCAAGCATTGGCCAATATGCTTTGATATGAGGGAAATTATCCATATAGATACGGCTCACAGCATACAATTTCAGGTCTTCAATTATGGTGGATTCTGCCACATGACTCATATCATTTCCTTTATTTCTGAATTTAAGTGGAATGAACGTGTTGAATCCGCCCGTTTGATCCTGAAGAAACCTTAGTTTTTCCATATGATCAATCCGGTGACTATAATTTTCAATATGGCCATAAAGCATAGTGGCATTCGAATGCATACCCATGAGATGAGCGCTTCGGTGAATACTAAGCCAGCCTTCCGCACCCACCTTATCTTCACAAATCTGTTTCCTGATTTCTGAATCAAATATTTCAGCCCCTCCGCCTGGCAGGGAATCAAGACCTGCTTCCTTTAAAATTTTCAGTCCTTCTCCAATCGATAATTTGGCTTTCCGGAACATATAATCTAATTCCACAGCAGTAAATCCCTTAATGTGCAGTTCTGGTCTGTATGATTTTATTTTTTGAAGCAGCTCAGCGAAGAAGTATAGGTTCATTTTGGGATGAACGCCTCCCACAATATGTACTTCAGTCACCGGTTTGCCATCGTATTTTTTTACCATATCCATCATCTGCTGAATACTTAGTTCCCATCCCTCTTCCCTTTGCGCATATAGCCTGGAATACGAACAAAATGCACAGGAAAATACGCAAACATTTGTCGGCTCGATATGAAAATTCCTGTTGAAGTAAGTTTTGTCGCCATGAAGGGATTCCCGGATAAAGTTAGCCAGTGAGCCCAGATAGGGTAGAGCAGCTTTTTCAAAAAGTAAAAGACCCTCATCAAAAAAAATACGCTCCCTGTTAATTATTTTTTCACCTGTTTTTCTGAGGCGGGCATCAGGCTGATTTGCAACAATGGATTTTATCTGATCAATCCTTTTGCTCATGGTGTACTTCATTTCCATTTGTAAAATTACGGAGGAATGGGCAAAAGGATTGATCTTATCAGGTTCCATTTATTGGCTATTTACTTTATCTTCCATAAAACAATTCGGCTTATGCAAAGAATTCAGGGTTTGATAGGTATATCACTCATCCTCGGTCTGGCTTTTGTTTTTTCCAATAACAGGCGGCGTATTAATCTTCGCCTGGTTGTATCAGGACTCATTCTCCAGTTATTGATCGGAATATTGGTTTTAAAAATTACACCTGTCATTCATTTTTTTCAATTCCTGGGCCGCGTGATGGGCAAGATTGAACATTTTGCATTTCAGGGCGCTGCATTTGTTTATGATGGTATTGCTGTTCCGGTTAAAGGAGGAGGTGTAATGAACTATGCTATGGGCGGATTTGTTTTTGCATTCAATGTAACGGCTACAATAATTTTTGTATGTGCACTGGTAGCAATCTTTTACCATCTGGGTATTATGCAGCGGGTTGTAGCAGTTATTGCTAAAGCCATGAACGTGATCATGCGCGTAAGCGGAGCAGAAGCGCTGAGTAATGTAGCAAGTGCCTTTGTAGGCCAAATTGAAGCACAGGTAATGATACAGCCATATTTGCCGGGGATGACCAAAAGTGAATTGCTTGCCAGTATGTCCGGCAGTCTTGCTTGTATTGCAGGAGGTATACTGATCGTATATGCTAATATGGGAGCGCAGGCTGGCATTGACCTCGCACCGAAACTTATAACGGCCAGCCTGATGGCCGCACCCGGAGCGCTCGTTATCTCTAAAATCGTGTGGCCGGAAACAGAAATCAGCCAAACCATGGGTACGATAAAATTAAAAGTAACCAGCCGTTATGCAAACTTTCTTGACGCTATAACGCATGGCGCAGGTGAAGGATTTAAAATTGCGATGAATGTGATTGCCATGCTGATCGGATTTATTGCCATGATTGCTCTCGTGGATTTTCTACTAATGAAAACAGGACATTTGTTCAATCCTTCTTTCGATCTAAGCCTGAACTGGATCTTTTCAAAAATTTTCTATCCCTTTGCCTGGTCCATGGGTGTTCCGGCAGAAGATGTCCGGAATGCAGCAACCTTATTGGGGCAGAAACTAACTGTAAATGAATTCGTCGCTTTTAAAAGTCTCACTTCAGGAGCTGTTCCGATAATTTCTCAAAAAGGATTGCTGGTAGTAAGTATTGCGATATGCGGTTTTGCTAATTTCAGCAGCGTGGGTATGCAGATTGGCGGCATTGGCGCCATTGCTCCTGAAAGAAGAGCTGACCTCGCTAGACTTGGCTTAAGAGCCCTGCTCTGTGGAACGCTCGCATCCTATCTTTCTGCTACCATCGCAGGAATAATCATGTAAGGCTTAACACCAAACGCTTAACGCCCAGTGTTTGTGATTGTTCTATGAAGTTGTCTCTCAATAATTAATATTGACTAATTCAACATTTGCATTTTTACATATGGCTTTAAGCCTTACGCGTTAAGCCTTAAGCACGCTTTACATCATTCCCGCAACCTGTTTTCCAAGTTGAGGCGCGAGTGCGACACCCATACCACTCATGCGAACGGCACAAAATATACGGTCATTAATTTTTGATACAATAGGTTTTTTTTCTTTTCCAACAGCCATTGTACCACTCCACCGTAAACTAACGCGGTATGGGATTCCGGGTAAAATAATTTCTTTCAGAAATTTTTCAAGTTCCTGTTGAACAGATTCGGAAGTATCGGCTGAAAAAGTCTCTTCTTCATGAATATATTTATTACGAGCACCACCCAGCAATATTCTATTATCCAGATTGCGGAAATAATAAAAGCCTTCATCATAATGAAAAGCCCCCTTTATTTTCAATCCTTCAATTGGTTCTGTCAGAAGTATTTGTCCCCGTGCCGGTGCAATATCCAGATCGGGTAACAAAGACTTGGCAAAAGCATTGGTACAAATCAATACCTGTTCAGCAAGTAAGGTGATCGGGAGGTTCGATTCCAATCGTACGTGGCTGGTTTCAATTTCGATTTTCTTTACATCTACATGAGTGAGTATCGTAACGCCTAACGAATGAACCAGCTGAACAAGTGCTTCCAGCAATTTGCCTGAATGTAATTGTGCTTCCAGTTTATTTTCAATCAGGTGATGGGAGCCTCCTAATCCGAAACTTTTAATTTTCGAATCGTTCAGCTGGAAGGTTTTTTGTTTGCCGGTGATCCTTTGTAATTTATTATTGAGCGAATCAATACTGGTTCGAAGGGCATTAATATCGGAGAATATTTCAGTGGATATTAATTCATAACCTCCTAAATTTTCATAATCAATGCTGGAATGGCTGAATTTTTTACGGATTTTTTCCAATCCCTTAAACCTCATTTCCATAAGTTCCAGCATTTCAGATTCGCCCAAACTATTGGAATCGGATTGTAATTCCGTAAAACTGCCAAAACATGCAAAGCCGGCATTACGGCTACTGGCTCCACTCGGGATAATGCCCCTTTCAAGTATGAGAACCGTCTTTTCAGGAAAGCGTTTTTTCAAATAATAGGCCGACCACAAACCGGTAAAGCCACTGCCAACGATAATCAAATCCCTTGGTGCAAAAAAACTTTCCTTTTCCCAAACTGAAACTGGAAGCATTTCGAGAACTTAACGCTTAACGCCTAACGCTTAACGTAAGGCAAAAGCAGGTTTTAAAATTCTTATAAGTAAATATTTATAACATAATAGTTAATTGTCGATACCAGATTTATCATTATTAATTAACTATAAAAAGACGTTAAGCGTTAAGCGTTAGGCGTTAAGCTTAAAGGTGTATCGCCTCTCCGTAAGCAGCTTCAATAGCATCTTTCACGCTTTCACTGATAGTCGGATGCGGATGAAGGCTGTCCAGTACTTCCTGGTAAGTAGTTTCAAGTTTTCGTCCAACAACGGTTTCTATGATGATCTCGGTAACATTATACCCGATCAAATGTGTTCCAAGCCATTCTCCATATTTGGAGTCAAAGATTACTTTCATAAAGCCTTCCGTATGTCCCGCAGCCGAAGCTTTTCCTGAAGCGCTTAATGGGAATTTACCAACCTTGATTTCATAACCTGCGTCTCTGGCCTGCTTTTCTGTAAATCCCGTTGAAGCGATTTCAGGTG
>DATHNR010000103.1:0-4629 GCA_035485835.1 Puia sp. | reverse complement strand
TACAAAGGATTTGAAAGGATTTTTCCAAAAACCATCCCGCGTTAAGCATTACGCTTTCAGCGTTACGCGTTACGCGTTAAGCGTTTCACGTTCAGCGTTTCGCGGAACCTGCTGTGATTTTAATTCCATGGTTTTCTTTTTTACCATAGCGCTTACCCGGTAAATCAGGAATATACTGATGCAGGATATACAAATGATGATATAGCCCAGGGTATCATAATGCTCCAGCGGGCTGAACTTTGTTTTCTGAATAACGATCATACCGGCAAAGGCTGCAGCAATCCCGCCGGCAATTTGCTGCACCGATGAATTAATACTCATAAATGCTCCACGGTCCTGCATGGCAGGAACACCTGTTATCAACGCTGAAGATGGAATCATCCTGCTCATAACTCCTGCCATCATCAGGATATTTAAGATAATGACAAGAAAAAACGGTGTTACAGAAAGATGCGTATAAATCAATACCATAATGATCGTCCATACGGATGCGATTGCAAAAATGGTGAACTTATCAATTCTGTCGCTCAATTTTCCGATAATTGGCATGATGATAAGTGTGCTCAGGCCGGACACCATAAACATAATGGGCAACTGGTGCTGGGTAACTTTCAAATTGTTGATCGCAAATGCACTTCCGAAGGGCATTAGCATAAAACCACCGATCGACAATAATGCAGTTGCTGTAAAACCAACCCTGTAATCCTTTTTTGAAACGGTATGAATTAAATGATTGATAGCAGATGTATCCCTTTGTACCAGCAGATGTTTGGTCAGTGGTTTTAATCTGGAAGCGATTAAAAACGCAATGATCAATGCCATTGCAGCAACCCATAAAAATGGCGCATGCCATCCCCAGATATTGGCAAGATATAATCCGATGGGAATACCCAGCACCTGGCTGGCGCTGAATCCCATTTGAACAAAACCCATTACACGGCCACGGTGTTGTATGTCAAAAAGATCTGCGATGATTGCAAGGGATATCGATCCGATTACACCACCGAACAAGCCGGTGACGATTCTTGCGCCAATTAAAAAAATATATGAATTGGCCAGGCCGCATAAAAATGTGCCTGCGATAAATCCAAAATAAAAGAAAAGCAATAATTTTTTGCGGTCGAATTTATCGGCAAAGCCTGCCGTAAGTAATCCGGATAGACCCGCACTAAATGCATAGGCAGAAACAGACATTCCGAATTGCGAAGGTTTCAGATTTAGGGACTTCATAAGAATATCCCCCAAGGGCGACATCACCATAAAATCCAGGATCACAGTAAACTGTGTGATTGCCAGAATGAAAATGGCAAATTTCTGGTATGCGGTAAAAGGGACCGGAGCTTGTTTTTGTTGCATGGTAATACGAAATTATGGGGAAATAGAATCTTTTACAAATACCTGAGCCACCAGTATGAATGACCCGATTTATATTTCCCAAAACGCTTACAGGGTAAATACAGGAGCGTTACAATGATAATCCAGATAAGATAGACGGCCCAAAGTTGTAAACCACTCTCTGTTCCGTTCGGTCTTCCAAAAGTTCCGGTAGCGAAAGCCATTTCGGACCAGCGAATTCCCTGCAGGAATAATATGATCAGCAACAGCGAATGAATAATATAAAAATGCAACACAAAATAAAAAAGCGGAACTTTTCCATAAACAGTAAATATTGGTGTAAGCCGGTTTTTCCGTTCCGCAATTGCAAGTATCAAAAACATGATGCCCAGGGTAATAAGGCAAAATAATAGTGATGGTGGATATTTGGTGATATTCATGAATGAAAGAAAACTGAACATTAAATTCTTTTGAGAGGACCAGGGGAAAGGATCACCATAAATATTTATAAAGCGGATAATTATAAATAATAAAAGAGATCCCGATCCGATCCGCACAAAAATCTTTTTTCTTTCATCAAAAGGTAATTCAAATAATTTCCCCGCAGCAAATCCAAGCAGCATGATACCCAGCCAGGGAATGGGAGGATATGCCATTATAAAAACGCGGTTCGAAGAAATCGGAAAAGCGCCGGAACTGAAAAGCAGCGATAGAACCGTATTTATTTTTGAACCGGGTGCGAAAGAAATCTGTTGCAATAACCCATAACCAAAAATGATGATAAATCCAATGATGGAAATTGTTTTTAAAGATGATTTGAGTATGAGCGAAAGGACGATAAACCCAAAACCGATTGCAGCAATCACTTCAAAAATGAATGTATGGAATCCGGCATCAAAAAATAATGCAAAATTCACGATGCTGAATTCAAGCAGCACCAGCCAAAGCCCCCGTTTGAAAAGAAATTTCCTGCTTTCTGAAAAATTGCCCTTGCTTTTAAATGACAGGTACGCCGATGTTCCTGCGAGGAAAACAAATACAGGCGCACATAAATAGGTGATCCACCTCGTGAAGAATAGAATGGGCGTGGTCGTATTGAGATCAGTCGGTCTTTGCGTAACCGAGCTGACATGTATCAGGTCCCGGACATGGTCCAATGCCATGATGATCATAACAAGACCCCTCGTAAAATCTATGCTGTAGATCCTTTTCAAGACAGGAATTATTAATTCAAGATAATCAATCCTCTCTTTTTTTGTAGAATATTGAATCAATTAATTTTTAATCACTACCAACTTTTAACTTTGAAAAGACCCGATTATTCAGGTCCTGATTTTAAAAAAAACTGGATGAAATGAAACTGACAACACAAATTTCAAAGCAATTCAGGGATGTGTATTTTGGAGGGAACTGGACTGCCTCCAGCCTGAAAGAACATCTTACCGGCACAAGCTGGCAGCAGGCTACAACCAAAGTTTATTCTTTTAATACGATTGCAACCCTCGTATTTCATATGAATTATTACGTAGGCGTTGTAATGGAAGTCTTATGGGGAAACCCACTTAATGCCAGTGATAAATATAGTTTCGACCACCCGGCCATTCTTACTCAGGAGGATTGGGAAAAATTATTGGATAAAACCTGGAGAGAAGCTGAAAGTTTTGCCGTACTGATCGAACAATTGCAGGAGAATAAATTATGGGAAGATTTTTCCGGGAATAAATACGGTAATTATTACAGAAATATCTGCGGAATTATTGAGCATATTCATTATCATCTCGGGCAAATTGTTCTGATAAAAAAAATAATTTTGCAATCAGGTGGCAATTGAGAATTATTTTAAAATAAATCATTGCTTCAGGAAATCTTCAATCATAGCAGTTACCAAAAATGGTATATTGCTATTTTTATCTGCTGCACAGAGCTCACCTATATAATCACCGTGACCGCCTGGTAATATGGCAAGTATGGCATGCGGGAGCATGCGCGAAAGTTTGAACGCGTGCTCCGCAAGCACTACTTCCTTGTCTCCGTTAATGACAAACACTGGTGAATGGATACTTTTTATTTCCTCATCGCTGATATCTTTAAAATCTTTCATTCTGGCGACATCCCGTTCAAACATCCTCTGAAGTCCATGGAGATCGGGATTAGCCTGCAGGTAAGCTTCTTTCAGCTGAACAGGCATATTATCTAAAGTAGCGTGTTGAAAACCATCAAAGAAACCTGGTGGCATGCCCTCCCGTTTATAAGTAGTCGATGCCAATATCAGCTTATTCACTATTTCAGGATGGCGGATCGCGATCTGCAGGCACGTGGTACCTCCGTTGCTGAAACCCATAAAATCAGCTTTATCGATATGAAGATTTCTGATCAGTTCAGCCACATCATCAGCATCCTGTTCAAAGCTTAATGGCCGGTCAATATCCAGGGTATGTCCATGAGCCTGTAGCTCAACGGCAATGACCTTGTGTGATTTCACCAGTTCCGGCATGATGCGGCCGAATGTAGATTGAATCGTGGATCCTCCCCCATGCAGAAGTACGAAGGGTCTGCCATTTCCGTATACCTCATAGTAGATTTTTAAATTATTCACGACCGCATATTGGCCTGCCTGTTTCTGTGGTATATTCATTTGCATGTGTTTTGGATCACGCCGACTTTATATTAATAAAAAAATCATGTTTGTTTGAGTTTTTTCCCCTTCTGTGCTTTATTGTTCAATGATGCTGATAAAATCTCACTCGCAAAAGACCCGGTTATAAAATTGGAAATTGCTGCATTGACAATAACCATAAAAATAAGGCCGTTGGATTTATCATGAATAGTATTGGCTGGTTGATTGACAATAATTCTTCCTGCGGGACCTTTTTCGAAAAAGCCGGGAACAAGTATGATCAACAAAATGAAGCTAAAGAAGAGCGCAAGTGCAGTTGATCTCAAAACCTGTTTTTCACCCAAGATTATAAAGCCCATCATTCCAGGATTTGATTGTCTGTATCGGCTGATATAGAAAAGAAATACACCGGTTACAATCATAAATAAAAAATTCCCCAGATAAAGTAACCAGGATCTTGTATAGTCAGCTGCCAGAATAAAAAAATAAACCGGCAGGCAATACAAAAGCGCAGCCGCTACTGCGAATATCAGGTAAATTTTAAAGAAAGGGTGATTTGGCATATACCTAAAACAAGATTCTCCCTAAAAATCATTCCAGTTCATATACCAGTTCCGGCAAAGGCAAACCATTTTTTCAGATTCGTATTGTGTAAAAAAAATCCCATTTTGCAATTT
>DATHNR010000102.1:0-5801 GCA_035485835.1 Puia sp. | reverse complement strand
GCTTCATTGAGTGGCCAAAAATATCTCAGTGTATTATTTTCATAAATCTTAATATCCTTTATCTGCATGGGCGGAATATCCCTGGTTTTGTACTTTTCAAAATCATTGGCTCCCCATAAAAATTTAAAACACCTGAAATTTAGAGGAATATTACACTCCCCCGCCTTTTGATTATTTACTTCGAACATGAGCGTCTGGTTCTCCAGGTTAAACTTTAAGGAGATGGTGTTCCAGTCTTTGTAAAGTTTAGGACTGTCAATCATAAAACTGATATTGGAGAATGTTTCTCCGTTGACAACCCTGAAAGAATGTGATTTCTGATGGTAAATCAAATCAATATTATGATCTCCATTACTGATTATGCGAAGGATATATCCAAAATAGGTTATGTGTTTTGGAAGATAATTTATGTCAAACCTTAATTCAAAATTCTTTGAAAAACAGATAGAATCATCCGGAGAAATATCCAGGGAAGTTCTTTTTTCCAACACTGTTTCATGACTGCTGAAAGTCAGTCCATAAGACTGGCCGTAGCCGTTCATTTGAATTAAAAGAACGACTGCAATGGAAAAAGCAATCCGTCTCATAGGCAATCGTAAAATATAAATATAAAGAAGTTTCGTTAATAAACGGTTATTTGAACAGGCGATAAGACCATACTGATTCAGCGCATCAGTATCACCGTACCACTGATTACATTTTTCTTCCCCCCTGAAAATTGATATGTACACATCCATACGTACGAATCTGTTTCCTGCGCAACGTTTCCTACCATACCATCCCAGCCTTTTTTCGGATCTGAAGTTTCAAAAACCAGTTGCCCCCACCGGTTGTAAATTCTAAATTCATATACAACAGGACTGGCAATTGTTATCGGCTTATATGTATCATTTAGTCCATCTTTGTTTGGTGAAAAGGCATTTGGGAAAAAAATTTCGAGCGGACAGGATTTTGTTTTAACCATTATGGTATCAGTACCTGAACATCCATATTTGTCGATCACCTGTAAAGTATATTTTCCCTGATCTTTAATTTGGATTGAATTGCCTGTTTCGCCGGTACTCCAGCTATAAGATTCATATGAGCGAACAGGTTGAAGAATTAAATTTTCTCCGGTACAAATCACTGTATCATGTGGTAAAAAAGAGAAGGGCAACGCTTCGATTGAACTGATGATAGCCGTGTCGGTATTAATACATCCTTCTTCATCGGTTATCCTGACCCAATACGTTCCGGAATCAACAACTTCTATACTTTGTTTATTTGTTCCGTCCTGCCAAAGATAGTTTGTGTAACCACTGCCGGCATCTAATTTCAAAGCGTTTCCTGCACATAGTATGGTATCTTTTGGCAAACTGGCATCCAGAGCTACGTTTCCCACAGAGACTAATATAGAATCTGTAATCCTGTTACACCCATTTTTATCAACTTTGATTAAAAAATTTCCGGATTTCTTAAATTCCAGATCCAGGTAAGAATGATTTGCATGTACCAC
This sequence comes from Puia sp., assembly GCA_035485835.1. Classification (GTDB taxonomy): domain Bacteria; phylum Bacteroidota; class Bacteroidia; order Chitinophagales; family Chitinophagaceae; genus Puia. Next base: position 4,306 of record DATHNR010000102.1, on the reverse strand, counting down.
AGTAATATATTGCGAATCATAGGTCCAGTTTATGGGTTCCGAACAAAATGGGTCTGTGTGAAGAATATACCTGGCTGTATCGCCCGCATGGCAAAGTTTCCTGGGCCCGTTCAATTTTAATAAATCACAACCATCAAGATATTTGGGACAAAATAAGTGTGACTCAAGAGGCACATCTTCTAAATTCAATGGGACATCACCAACTGTTGTTGAAAGGTCGCTATTTACACTCCATGTCATGGGTACCAGAGAAACCTGATTTGCCTCTAGGCTCAAATTGGTTCCACCCGAATTACATCCGGCGCCTGAAGAATCAAGTTTCAAAAAAGTCAGGGCATTAAAACCATTAGCCATTATACCACTACCAATTCCTGCGACTCCATTGGCTGGCGCACCCGATAATTGATACCATCCGGTAAAATTCAGATCCTTTGAGGAGAAATCATATTGCCAGGCAATCTGCTGATTGCTGTCTACACGCATAATGATATCCTTATAGTTGACACCCTGCTTTCCTGAGGCCTGATGAAAATAAAAACCATTGTCAGGAGTCACCAATACATTTTCTATTCCGCTCAGTGACCCATAGGGATTAACTACCTTAATCCCACTCAAAATGTTACCATCATTATCCATATAAATGAGATTGTTCAACAGATTTTGCGAATAGCTATTTAACAATAAACCGTTTTTATAGTTATGGATATCTGTAAAACTCAATAGTGGAATTCCGGGATTGTTTTGTTTTGTCCAGACTGGCAGGCCCGTCACTTCATCTATTTGCACCAGGAATGATCTTATCACCTGGAAAGGAGCCACTCCTTCATAAATGGAACCGGTTGCATAAATAAAATTATTTTTTTCAACAATGCCGCCGATATTGTAATAGGCATTATTCTCCATACTTAATTTTCGACCCCAAATAAATCTACCAAGGGGATCGATCTTAATGATAGAGATGGCAGAAGGATTGCCCGCTACCGGGAATGATCCGATTTCAATCACAATGTTATTATCATGGGTCTCGCACATTGCTGAATAGTAGTTATTAACACTTGTTCCGTTTGAGAAAGAATGAGCCCACTCTCTGTTTCCCAGCCTGTCTAACTTAAATACATTTAGCTCATTGGGATAATTGTCCTGTGAAGATTGGAATGGGAAAGAGGTGATCAGATAACCCGAATCATATGTTGAAATGGCAGACTGGATAACTTGTTCTTCTCCCTGAATCATGGATTTAGACCAGTCAATACAACCCTTTTCATCAATATGAACCAAAGAGGTAGTCCTGGTCACAAAACTATTTTCAGATGGAACATAGTAATCTCCTGCAAGCAGGTATCCATTTGATTTGTCATTTGTCAAACAAAACGGCTCCATGGCTTGATCAGCAGGATGATACTGCTTTTGGAAATTGTTGTATTGCCCCGGAACATTGCCGTTTAAAATGATATATGAATATGCTGTATCCGTACAAACCCCGTTGTATGCGACAAGCATGATCTCATTCACAACCGATGAAGGATAAAAGATAAGATCTGTTTGTGATGAAGTAAAAGATCCGTTTATAAACCAGGCAATGGAATTGGAATTTAAACTCTGATTCTCAAGAATTATGGTATTCCCGATTGAAACCACGGTATCACTGCCAGGAGTAAATATTGCCTTGAGAGAACAAGTATCTGATAAAGCCGATGTGATCACAGCTTTCTCAACAGGTGACACGCATCCGTCTATACCATACACGTTTAATGAAAGGACGAATAAAAACACAGAGCATATGATTCTTTCAAGATACATTTTGCAAAGCTTCTCCCCTCCTTCCAGTTTTTTTCAGCTTAAATAGGATAAGAATTTTTGCCGAAGGAATCAAAGTAATACGGCTAATCCTTTTGGATTGGAGGTAACGGAATATCTTTTCCCAATGGAATTTCCTTTTTTAGCATTTTGCCTGCAACGCCTGTTAAAAATAAATAATAATCACTGGGAATATCTGGTTCGAAACGCTCGAATTTGCTGGAGCCTACAGGAGGACTATTGGTGATCTTAAAAATGGCTGTACCCTCATCTATTTCATCAAACATGGCAATGTAAATCATTTCTGAACCTTCTTCAATAGCCCCAACGAGTTGTTGCCAATAAAACCGTCCCCTGTTGCGTGGAATCTGGGCCTGAATACTTTCAGGATGCATATTGTGCCAGCTAAAACCTGGAAAAACCACAGGCGCATAATCCAGTTTATTTTGCCTGCACCATTTTATATCATCTTTGATTCTGTCTTTGAAAGAGGGGTATGTCTCTTCATTAAACCGACCAACAAACCAGGGTCTTACAATATCTGCTTTGAGAATTAAAGTATGGAGATATGGATCCTTTTCTGTATCCTTTCCAAAATCCCTCCAATAAGCCGGCACTCCGAGCATAATTGAACAGCCACCATATACCGGATCATACTTTAAAAAGTCTATTATCCTCTCAATTGATTTCAGGTTATTGGTTCTGTCAGGAAATCCAACTCCCCATAATGCAACCAGCGGCTTATTATTATGATATAAATATGTTTGTTGTTTACCACGTGAAGCTATTTTCAGGCTGTCTGCAAGATGCTTCCAATCATTAATAATTATCAGCCAGTCATTATTTTCATCATTGATACCGGAAAAATCATACATGATGGCAATGGCCCTGTGATAATATCGGGAGGCATCTATTGCATTCATCATTACGCGGTCGTCGTGACGTAGGTTTTCAGGACTTTTAATAGCAGCAACTGAACGTTGAATAAAAACACCATCCAGTCCATACTCTTTCATCCATTTGAAATGCAGAAACACTGATTGCCTGTCATAAGCACTAAAAAGGTATGCTGGTTGTCCATTCGCTTTTTTAAATGGGGTTTCATAGGTTTTTTGATATTCCTTTACGTCAGGCCAAAAATCTACTTTACAATATCCGGGTTCAAACCGTCCTTTCGTTGCATAATGATTCCATCCCAACTGCGCCCCGTCAGACGGGGCATTGAACCATCCCTGGTACCCGGCCATAATCAGGCCCTTGTAACTTGTGAAAGATGAACCCGGACTATATTTCTGCTGTGCAGTCCCAATTGTCATCAGGAAACTTCCCGCCAAAACCAAAATTTGACTTTTTAGCATATAGCTTATTTAATGGTCACATCGGGTTTATCTCTTTCTAAGCCCCATTTTTTATTTGGTTTGGGGCCCATTTCTAATTCCAGCAGACCACCGTTTACCAGCTGTTCATGAGTGAACCAGGGCGAATTCAGTGGAACACCATTCATGCGACTACTTTGAATGTATTTGTTGATTTCCGAACAGTGATTCGCAATAATGGTAAACTGCTTACCATTTTCCAGGGAAATTGTCACTTTACTGAATACGGGACTTCCGATTGTATAAATTGGTATGCCTGGCGTTATGGGATAGAATCCCATAGATGAAAAAACTACAAAAGCTGACATGCCTCCGCCATCCTCATCTCCGGGTATTCCAAAAATATCGTCCTTGAACCATGAGGATAAAAGCAGCCGTATTTTCTGTTGTGTCTTCCAAGGCGAACTTGTGTAATTAAATAAATATGGAATGTGGAAGCTTGGTTCGTTTCCCATAGAATATTGACCTACCAGTGCAGTTGCATCAGGGAATTTGCTCCAGTAAGCATACTTGGAACGGCCCAGGTCTTCCCGGAACAGTCTATCCAGCCTGTCTTCAAATGCCTGTTTACCACCCATCAGAGATATGAGGGTGGGGATATCTTCCTGAACCTGCCATAAATAGGTCCAGCCATTGTTTTCATCAAAATAATCCCTACCTCCCATACCTCCGTCAAAGACCGGATCTATATTAATCCATTCCCCTTTATCATCCTTTGGTAAAAAAAACATTTGGTCTTTATTCCAAAGGTTTACGTAATTCTTACTCCTTTTTTCAAAGAGTCTGAAGTCACTCATTTTCCCCAAATCTTTTGCTAACTGGGCCGTAGCCCAGTCATCATAAGAAGCGCCCAGCGTGACTGCCACAGCCTGCCGTTTTTCAAAAGGATGTACCAGTTTTACATTTTCTATTGTACCGGGGGCCAGGGCCGGGAAATATCCGTTTGCCTGATAAAAATCATCAAGGACTGTTTTCTCTCCATTGCGCCAGGGGAGCAGTGTGGCGGACATAGCATTCTTTCTCATGCCTTCGTATGCAGTCTGAATATCAAATTTCCTGAGCCCTTTCCTGTATGCGTCCAGAAATACAATGGATGAATGAAAGCCATTCATACAGGCATAGTCGCCGAACAG
>DATHNR010000101.1:0-4071 GCA_035485835.1 Puia sp. | reverse complement strand
TTTAGCAATATTATTAATGAGTTCCTGAATCAATACGGTCTTCCCTACACCTGCACCGCCGAAGAGTCCGATCTTTCCACCTTTCGCATAGGGTTCAATAAGGTCAATTACTTTTATTCCTGTAAATAAAATCTCTGTGCTCACGCTGAGATTTTCAAATGCTGGTGGTTTACTATGAATAGGCCTTCCATTTACTTTGGAAACAGGTGGCAAACCATCAATCGGATCGCCGGTAACATTGAATAACCTTCCTTTAATGCTGTCACCAACAGGCATGGATATCGGTATGCCTGTATCGAGTACTTCCAGTCCGCGGATAAGTCCTTCCGTACCATCCATGGCGATACAGCGAACACTGTCTTCTCCCAGATGTTGTTGTACTTCAAGGACAAGTGTATCGCCACCCGGTTTTTTTAATTCCAGGGCATTGTATATTTCAGGAAGCTTTCCTTTGAAATGAACATCAACTACAGCACCGATAATTTGTTTAATCTTGCCTGCATTTGGCATATAGAGAATTTATTGAATGTTACCTTAAAATCGGCTGCAAAGGTAAGAGTCCGGACGCAGAATTCCGAAATGAAAAACCAAGTATTTTTACGGCTGTCAACTCCTTATATATGCAATTAATTCAGGTTCAGGATCAATACGATGCCCGCGCATTCATCCAGGTAAATGTGGACATCCTGAGCGGTGTATCCGGTTATATAAGGCCGTTGGACAAAGATATAAATGAGGTTTTCGACCTCAAAAAAAATAAAGCCTTTCGTCATGGTGAAGCGGCGCGATGGATTCTCAGGGATGAAGATGGCAAAAACCTGGGCAGGATTGCTGCCTTTATAAATAAAAGGTATAAAACCACAGGGGATGAATTTCCCGTCGGAGGGATTGGTTTTTTCGACTGTATTAATAACCAGGAAGCAGCAGACCGCCTTTTTGATGTAGCAAGACACTGGTTATTTCAAAAAGGAATGGGCGCCATGGATGGTCCTATAAATTTTGGAGAAAGAGATAAGTGGTGGGGGCTGGTGACTGAAGGTTTTCACGAACCACTTTACCAGATGAATTTCAATCCTCCCTATTACCAGGCGCTCTTTGAAAACTATGGGTTTAAACCATTTTTTGAACAAATCTGTTTTGGCATGGATCCGAAAAAGCCATTCAGTAAAAAACTTATGGACAGGCACGCCGTCATAGCAGAAGATCCGGCCTACAGTGCTGCTCATATCGATATTAAAAAGCTGGATCTCTACGCCGTTTATTTCACTGATGTATATAATAAAGCCTGGTCTGGTCATGGCGGAATGAAACAATTGAAACTGGACCAGGTAAAACAGATGTTTCAACTGATGAAACCATTCATGGAAGAAAGGCTGATCTGGTTCACCTATCATAATGATAAGCCTATCGCTTTGTTTGCCAATATTCCAGATCTTAATCAGTGGTTCAAATATCTGAATGGAAAATTCGGTTTGTTGCAGAAACTTAAATTTTTATGGCTGGTCAAAACAAAGAAAAATAAAAAATTCACCGGACTGGTATTTGGAGTCATTCCTGAGTATCAGGGGAAAGGAGTCGATTCATATCTGATCGCGGAAACCGGAAAGATGGTACTCAAACTTCCATATACGGAATATGAAATGCAGTGGGTAGGCGATTTCAATCCGAAAATGATCAATCTGATCCGGCATATGGCAGATACATACCCAAGCAGAAAGCTCAAAACTTACCGCTATATTTTCGATCGCACAATCGAATTTAAAAGACATCCCGTCTTCTAAAACTTTATTATTATTATTGCAGACAAGAAGATTCCGGAGGCAATTGGTATATGAATAAATTCATCGTTTCTGCCAGAAAATACAGACCGCAGCTTTTTTCAACTGTCGTCGGGCAGTCACATATCACAACGACGCTGAAAAATGCCATTCGCAACAAACAACTAGCCCATGCATTTTTATTCTGTGGCCCGCGTGGTGTAGGTAAAACAACCTGTGCACGAATCCTGGCCAAAGCCATTAATTGTGACAATCCAGCACCCGACGGGGAAGCCTGTAATGCCTGTCATTCCTGTATTTCATTTAATGAAGGCAGTTCCCTGAATATTCACGAACTGGATGCTGCAAGTAATAATTCAGTCGACGATATCCGTTCACTGGTTGATCAGGTTCGCTTTGCACCTCAACCGGGAAAATATAAAGTCTATATCATTGATGAAGTGCATATGCTCAGCTCTTCAGCATTTAATGCTTTTCTGAAAACACTTGAAGAGCCGCCTCCCTACGCCATATTTATTCTGGCAACTACAGAAAAATATAAGATCCTTCCTACCATTCTAAGCCGTTGCCAGGTATTTGACTTCAAAAGGATTACCAACCAGGATATCATAGACCATTTGAAGGAGATTTGCGAAAAAGAAAATATCCCGGCTGAAAAATCATCCCTTGAAATCATTGCTCAAAAAAGTGAAGGATGCATGCGCGATGCCCTGAGCATCATGGACAAAATGGTAAGTTTTTCTGACGGAAAACTTACTTACCTGGATACACTCGAACATCTGAATATCCTTGACGACGGATATTATTTTAAATTACTCACAGCCATTCGTGAACAAAAATTATCCGACGCCCTGTTGATTTTTGATGAAATCAATCGCAAGGGATTTGAAGGAGATCTTCTGCTGAATGGTTTTGCGGAATTTATCCGGAATCTGCTGATATGTAAAGACGAAAAAGCGGCAGTACTCCTTGATGTGGTAGATAATTTCAAACAAAAATATATTGAAGAAGCTAAAATAGTCGAAGGCTCTTTCCTGATCAGCGCTTTAAATCTTTTAAGCGAATCCGAAATTCATTTTAAGGCTGCCAGAAATAAGAGATTACATATCGAACTCGCCATTATTAAACTGGCTTACCTGAATCAGGCCCTTCATTTATCCTTAGGAATTACAGACAATAAAAAGGGTACTGAAGCCGTAAGACCGGTGGCTTACAGGATCATTTCCCCGCTGGAAATAAAAAATAATAAAGCCGCAAATCCTTCTTCCACTTTGTTACCTGATAAAAAGATCCCGGTTGCCCAAAAAAACGAAGAGGGTCCAAAGTTGATCATAGAAGAGCCGAAAACAACAGCACCTGAATTAACAAGCCTGGGCGCCCTTTCAAAAATCAGGCAGGAACTGGTGAACCGTAAAGTTTCAAAAGAAACAGGAGAATTAAAATCACTGGATCCCGCACTCTTAATGGAAACCTGGAATCAATTCACTGCCGCATTGAAAAAAAATAAAAACTCTGCTGCCCAGAGTTTTGAAGGCGCAGAACTCCGCATCCTGGATGAACTTCGATTTGAGATATTAACGAATAATAACCTGGAGCATCGTTTTGTAGAGCAGGAAAAGAGGAAGCTCTCCGATTTGCTTCAGGAAAAATTCAATAATAAAAACATTTCCTTTTCTGTAACTATCCGTGAGCAGGATTCCAATCATCTGCATTTGGAAAAAACACTGAGTAAAAGGGATCAGTTTCTTCAAATCGTTGAAATGTATCCGCTTGTAAAAGATCTAAAAGATAAGCTGAAGCTCGAACTGGACTATTGAAGAAGGCCTAAAGCCGAAAGCTCAAAGCTTAACGCAAATCAAATTCAGTTTCATATTGTTACTTCCCTTATACCTTATCCATCGAAACATATTCACATTCAAATGCTAAAAATCCTCTAATTTGGACTCCCTGATTTTGCATAGCCGATGATTCGCAGGATCTTTACAAATTCTTATGGCTAGAAATTCTACGTCGCAGGTATTTCAAACCAGCTCATCCTCCCGTTGGTCCCGTTTTATCTGGAGCAGCCGACTGATAGCTCTTTTTGTTGTACTCGGGGTTATTACAATTATTATTACACTGACCCGGGTATATACCCCTTCGCTTCCAAATTTTGGCGCGCAGGAAAAAGAAGCATTGCTCGACAGTTCAAGCTGGCTGTTCAACAAAAGTAAAATTGGAAAACAATACGGGGGTTTCCGGAAATTCATTAACGAAAAAGTTGCTTATAAGGCCGGAGGTTACCCGATAGGAA
>DATHNR010000100.1:0-3634 GCA_035485835.1 Puia sp. | reverse complement strand
TGAATGCGATACAATCCATCAGGTCTGGCAGTCATATATCTGAACCGGAAATGGCCGGTGGAATCGAGATTGGCTTCACCGATAAGAATATCTTCTGAGGCCAGGTACATTTTATTGAAATCGGGTATCCTGCTAAAATATGCAGTGCGCACCCAGCCCGAATCGAGATTCACTTCACCCTCAACAATCATTTGCTGAGTGAGCGCGGCCCTCGCATGTAATAGTTGGATGAACAGGAGAAGAGTCCTAATTTGATACTTCATATTTGAGTTTTCCTGTTGCGTTTTCTGCCCTGACTACCAATTTCCAGGAGCCGGCGATCGGTTTTTCGACTTTATTTTCGATTTTTCCATATGCTGGTTCGATTTGGCCTGATTCCTTCTTTGAAGTGCTCAGGCTGTAACCTCCTTCGGATTTCCCATCCGGATTAAACAACTTGATCTCAATACTTCCTTTGGACAAGTTGCTCTCTGAATAGCATTTCAGCGGACCGGAGTCCTGCCTGACCTCGATAATAAACGTTTTTGTGAAGCTACTGTCTTTAAGCTGGAAAGAGCCTGAGGTTTGAGCCTCCAATCCATGTGCAACCGCCAGGACTCCGATCATAAGAATTAATTTCTTCATTTTTTTAAAAAATTTTGTTTCGGTAAATGTAAAAGCACCAGGTAGTTGAGCCTAATTTGGGTGGGTGGAAAATGGGTGGAGTGCGGGTAGATTGTAGTGGGGGTTGGATAAGGCGCTAAAAATATTATTCCGTCCTTTAGCTTTCTTCGCCAGGCTGCCTTCGTTAAAACTCCGGCGGGAAGAGCTGACTTCGATCACAGAATCCCGCTTTTAGCGGGAGAAAGTGATAGCTCATTCCGAACGCAGGCTGGCATTGATAGCCGTAGTTCATTCTGAACGAAGGCTATTAACGGGATTTGCTATAGCTGCTTTAATTGCCTGGTAGCCAACAGTAAGCCACGCAATCACTTCAGAAATAAGAATGGTTAATAAAAATATTCCGACGCCGATGTCTATTCTGTATGCAAAATGCTGCAGCCATTTATGCATGATAAAATAAGCCAATGGAGTTGCGATTAAAAATGCAACGCCAATAAGCACGGTAAATTCTTTTGAGAATAAATAAACGATGCCGCTCACTGAAGCGCCTAATACTTTTCTAATACCTACTTCTTTGGTACGTTGCTCTGCCATGAACGAAACAAAACCATATAAGCCAAGACAGGAAATAAATATGGCAATACCCGCAAATATTTTAAACAATTGTGAAAGCTGGTTTTCCTGTTTATAAAAGCTGGCAATCTTTTCATCGAGAAACTGGTATTCATAAACAAAATCAGGATAAGTTTTGTTCCAAAGCTTTTCTATTGCTGCCAAAGTTTGTTTCGCCTGTTGCGGTTGTATTTTAATATTGAACACCCGGTATACCAATTTCCATGAGCCAAGTGCTACAGGCTTCATTTCTTTTTTCAGCGAGTTGCCGTTAAAATCTTTTACGACTCCAACAACAGGTGCAATTATATTTCCGTCAAAGATGTTTATTTTCTTCCCTAAAATATCTTCGGGATTTTTAAAGCCCAGTTTTTTTACCATCAGTTCATTTACCACAAATCCGTTTACGGTGTCGGCCGGGTAATACGGCCTGCCCGTGACGAACTGAATATTATAGGTTTTAAAGTAATCAGCATCTGCCCATTTGAAATCGGGGTTGAAGTCTGATTTTTTTACGGCATTATCAAATTTGAAATCGCCATCCCAGCCCGCGTTGTCCATCGGGCTAAATGTGCTGATACTCACATCTTTTATCCCGCCCTGTTGCAGCAATTGTGTTTTTAATACCTCCATTTTGGATACGCGTGCGCTGTCGTTCCCCATAGGCACCAATACGATTGCATCTTTATCAAAACCCATAGATGCATTTTGAAAAAAATTCATTTGACTAACAACAATTAATGTTCCAATAATCAAAGTCTGTGCAACAGTAAATTGGAAAACAACCAACACTTTTCTCATAGAAAGTCCGCCCGAAGTATTGCTGGTAAATTTACTTTTCAGCACTTTGATGGGATTAAATCCTGATAAAACTATTGCTGGATAGAAGCCTGATAAAAATGTTACAATAATAATAATGCTGAATAAAAATGCAATCAAAGAAAAACCGAACTGTATTCCCAGTGATATTTGTAAGAGGTTGTTGAGCACCGGCAATGCAATAAATGCAAACATGATTGCAATAACAACTGAGCCGAGTGTAATAAGAAAAGTTTCACTTAAAAATTGAATAATCAATTGATTTTTACTACTGCCCAAAACTTTTCTGATACCTACTTCTTTTGAGCGGTTTACCGCCTGCGCAGTAGCAAGGTTTATAAAGTTGATACAGGCAATAATTAAAAGAAATAAACCTATTATACTTAATGAAGTGATCAATGTTTTGCTGAATGTGCTTCCCCTGTAAGTCCCAAACTCGCTCTGATAGTGCATATCGGTTAACGGCTGTAATATATAACCATGGTTTGCATATTCAGACGGCGTGTACTTTTTTACGAAGGATTTAAGGTCGTTATCGAATTGCCTAGACGACATATTTTTCGGAAGAACTACGAAGGTGTTTAAAGATCCGTCCTGGTTTGACCAATCCGTTGAACCATCCTCTCCCTGGGTAGTTTTAAAAGAAAGCACAACCTGAAGTGGGAAATCGGTATTAGCAGGAATATTTTTCATAACGCCCGTTACCTTGCAAACTTTATCCTTATCATTATCGTACTTAATGAATTTACCAATGGCTTCATGCCAATCTCCAAAATATTTTTCTGCTGTCTCCTGTGTTATGACTGCAGTATTTATTTCTGATAAAGCTGTTTTTGAATCGCCAGCGAGGAATGGAAAATTGAAAATGTCGAAAAATTCAGTCTCAGCAAAAAATACATTTTCTTTAAATTTCTTTTCTGGTGCATTGGATTTATCATTCATCAATGTAATCTGCTGATTGTCCCGTCCATATATACGGGCAACATGCTCCAGTTGCGGATAGTCTGTTCGCAGGGCTTCTGCAACCGGAAAGGCACTCCCTTGCGAATAATGCATTCCATTCCTGGTTTTTGTTGCGGCGACTACTCTGTAAATGCGTTCTTTATTATTATGAAAATTATCGAAGCTTGTTTCATATTGAATTAACAAGAAAATAAGCAGGCAGGCTCCAATGCCCACTGCTAACCCGGTAGTATTAATGGCGACGTAGGATTTATGGCTGCGTAAATTTTGCCATGCGGTCTTTAAATAATTTTTTAACATAATGGGTGTAATATTAAGAATTGGGAAGCGTAATGGCCAAAAGCACCAAGAACAATGCCGTTTACTTATTAAACTGGAGGGCAGTAAGATGTGGCCTTATCTAAAACGAAAAATGTTCGTTTCTGATACAGTAGGTGGTCACTTGTAAATTCAAATAAGGTTATGAGATATGGGAAATGGGTTATGGGATATGGGATATGGGTTATGGGATGCTTTAAACCTATATCTCATATCTCATAACCCATAACTCATAGCTCATAGTTCATAGCTCATAGCTCATAGTTCATAGCTCATAGCTCATAGCTCATAGTTCATAGTTCATAGTTCATTCCGAGCG
>DATHNR010000099.1:0-5670 GCA_035485835.1 Puia sp. | reverse complement strand
AATTGTAAGATATTCAAGAATGCAATGCCGAAATCTTTATCCGTTAACAATTAACAATTGACAATTAAAAATGAGGTTTTTCAAAAAAGACAATAAGACTGCGTTTGAAGCAAAGGGGCTGGCACAGTGGATTGCATTCGGACCTGTTGTATTCCAGGTTGCACGTGTGTTGCGCAACAGTGGTGTACTCAGGGTGCTGCTGGAAAAAGGCAGCGCAGGCCTGACGATGGAGGAGATTCGTGAACAGGTACATTTACCTGTTTACGGATTGCGTGTTCTCCTTGAATCGGGCCTTGGTATCGGACTGGTGGTTTTGAATGATGAGAAATATACCATCACAAAAACTGGCACATATGTTCACAACGATCCGCTCACCAATGTGAATATGAATTTCGTTCATGACATTTGTTATAAAGGCTTGTTCGACCTCGATAAAAGTATCGAAACAGGTAAACCCGAAGGTTTGAAAGAATTTGGAAACTGGGATACGATTTATGAAGGGCTTTCCTCTCTTCCCCCACAGGTACAAAAAAGCTGGTTTGCCTTCGACCATTTTTTTTCTGATCTTGCTTTCCCGCCAGCATTGTCGAAAGTATACGATGGCAGCATAAAAAAAATCCTGGATATTGGAGGCAATACAGGGAAGTGGGCTATCGCCAGTGCAAATTATGTGAAGGATATTGAAATTACCATTATGGATCTGCCAGGGCAACTCGATGTAGCCAGGGGAAAAGTTGAACATGCCGGATTAAGCGATCGTATTTCTTTTTATCCCGCTAACCTGCTCGATGAAAAAACAGTTTTCCCAAAAGGATTCGACGCCATATGGATGAGTCAGTTCCTGGATTGTTTTTCTGAAGCTGAAATCGTTTCAATTTTAAAACGATGCTATGATTCCATTTCAGATGATCAATACGTGCTAATCCTTGAAGCATTTTGGGATACACAAAGATTTGAAGCAGCTGCATTTTGTTTACAGCAGACTTCAATCTATTTTACAGCCCTGGCCAATGGCAATAGCCAGATGTATCATTCGGAAGTTTTTATCAGATGTATTGAGGAAGCGGGTTTTAAGGTGGAGGAAAGAATAGACGATATCGGTCTTAGCCATACCCTGCTGAAATGTAAAAAAAGAAAATCTATTTAAAGATAAATTCATCTTATGTCAATACAAACTACGGATGTGCTGGTCATTGGCGCCGGCCCTGCAGGTACGGTTGCTGCTTCTATTGTTAATAAGGCAGGCTTTAAAGTCAGGATCGTTGAAAAAATGAAATTTCCCCGGTTCGTTATTGGAGAGAGTCTCCTGCCCCGCTGTATGGAAGCACTCGAAGAAGCAGGTTTCCTGGACGCGGTGAAAGACAAAAAGTTCCAGGAGAAAGGAGGCGCGAAGTTTGTAAAGAACGGCAAGATCTGTGATTATCGTTTTGCTGAACAGTTTACTAAGGGATGGGAATGGACCTGGCAGGTTCCCCGCGCCGAATTTGATAAAACACTTGCGGACACAGTTGAGAAAATGGGTGTTCCCATTGATTATGAATCCACGGTGACCGCTATAGAATTTAAGGGCTCCGATTCTATTACAACGGTGATTGATAAAAACGGCAACGAATCACAGATCAAAGCAAGATTCATTATCGACGGTAGTGGTTACGGAAGGGTAATACCTAAACTTTTCAAAATGGATAAACCCTCCAACCTCCCTCCCCGCAAGGCTTTGTTCACGCATACCGTTGATCTGCGCAGGGAGATGTCGGACGAACCAAACCGTATAACGATCGTTGTTCATAAACCCGGAATATGGATCTGGATCATACCCTTTTCTACCGGCATAACTTCTTTGGGCTTTGTTGGCGATCCATCTTTTTTTTCAAACTATGATGGTGATACAGAAAAACAGTTAAGATCTATGATCGCAGATGAGCCTTATCTGAAAGAGAGATTTAAGGATATTGAATTTTTATTCGAGCCCCGTGTACTCGAATCATGGTCTTCTACGACAGATCGCTTTTTCGGGGATGGATTTGTATTAACAGGAAATGTAACCGAATTTCTGGACCCGGTATTTTCTTCAGGAGTTACCCTGGCAACAGTTTCAAGTCAGATCGCCGGAAAGCTTGTTGTTGAAAAATTAAAAGGTCGTGAAATTGACTGGGAAAATGAATATATGAAAATCATGATGCAGGGTGTGGATACATTTCGTTCCTATGTAATGGCCTGGTATGAAGGTACGCTTGACACCATTTTCTTTGCGGATGATCAGGATCTGCTGATCAAGAGTCAGATCTGTTCCGTGCTGGCAGGTTATGTCTGGGACATCAGTAATCCTTATGTGAAAAATCATAAAACCGGATTACACCGGCTCGCTTCCATGATCACTTACCGTGACAGTCTGAAGTCGAAATTGATTTAAATTCTAAGAATACATTGCTACCTGTACCAAATATTTCAGCTTCCTGCCTGATCTCTCCAAATAAAATTTTCCTGGATGGACAGATTATTTTTGAACATCCAGGATCTGCCGTGACTTTTCTGGATAAAGCATATGATCATTTAGAGATTGCTTATCCGAAATTTCATAAAATGGATAATCTCTGTAAACTCGGGTTCCTGGCCGCAGAGATCCTTCTTAATGGAAGGTCCCATGAAAAAAAATACAGTGATTCAGAAACCGGACTGGTACTCAGCAATTCCCATGCGAGCCTCGACGTGGATTTAAAATATTCAAAAACCATTCATTCAGGCGCCAGTCCTGCCTTATTTGTTTATACCTTACCGAATATCGTGATTGGAGAAATATCCATTCGTCACCATTTCAAAGGTGAAAATGCATTTTTTGTATTTAAGCACTTCGATGGTAAATTTATGGCCGAATACGTATCGGGTTTGTTTGAAAATAAACTCGTCAAAAGCTGTTTCTGCGGATGGGTGGATATTTTGAAAGAAGATTACCGTGCCATACTTTTTTTAGTTGAAAAAGGCGACGGGGAAAATAAACTGCCTTTTAATGCAGATAATTTGAATAAACTGAACCGGTTGGATCATGGATAAATTAATATATAAACTGAAAGAGCAGATTATCGAGAGATTGAATTTGAAAGATCTGAAACCAGAAAATATCGGAGATGACCAGCCTCTTTTTGTTGAAGGAATCGGGCTGGACTCCATTGACGCATTGGAACTGATCGTTTTATTGCAACAGGAATACAATATTAAATTGTCCAATGCAGAAGATGGACCACGTGTTTTTCATTCTGTCAGAACCATCGCAGATTATATTACCGCAAACAGCGGCGCCGTAAAGGTTACCACATGAGTAGCCAGACTTTTGTTGCCGGCATGGGCATTGTTTCTGCTATAGGCAATGGGCTTCTTGCCAATCTTCAATCACTGAGCAATGAAAAAGCGGGAATTGGGAAAATGAAATTCCTGCAATCTGTTCACGGCGGAGAACTGCCTGTTGGAGAAGTAAAATTCAGCAATGTGGAACTTGCAAAAATCTGCGGACTTTCTTCAAATCTTCCCCGCACAGCACTGCTCAGCAGTATTGCAGCTTATGAAGCGCTCCTGGATGCAGGATGGGATAAAAGTTTTTCTCCGCGCACAGGTTTTATTTCAGCAAACACCGTGGGTGGAATGGATAAAACGGAAAATTTTTTTAAACTTTTTTCAAAAAATTCTTCTGCGGGCAAACTCGCAGATGTAGTAAATCATGAATGCGGATCTGTAACCGAACTGGTGGCTGATCTTCTTGGTATCCGGCATTTTGTGAGCACAGTAAGTACTGCCTGTTCCTCTTCCGCCAATGCGATATTCACCGGTGCGCGCATGATCAGGGCCGGCCTGATTGACTATGCACTCGTGGGCGGTGCGGACGCACTAACACGTTTTACACTGAATGGATTCAATACACTCATGATACTTGACAAGGAACCATGCAAACCATTTGATGAAAACCGACATGGATTAAATCTCGGGGAAGGTGCAGCTTACCTGCTTCTGGCATCAGAAAACGGGTTGAAACAACTCGGGAAAAAACCTTATGCCCTGGTCAGCGGATATGCCAATGCCAATGATGCTTTTCATCAGACGGCTTCTTCTCCTGAAGGAACGGGTTCATACCTCGCAATGAAGAATGCTTTGAAGAATGCCGGAATTCAGCCAAATGAAATAGATTATATCAATCTGCATGGAACAGGGACTCAAAATAATGATATCGCGGAAGGAACGGCAATCCAGTTGTTGTTCGATCAATTCATCCCTAAAATGCGTTCTACCAAGGCCTATACAGGTCATACACTGGGCGCAAGCGGAGCTGTGGAAGCCGTTTATTCAATACTTGCCATTCAACAGGGGATCATTTTTCCTAACCTGCGACTGCAAACACCTATGAAAGAATTTAGTTTTAAACCGGTAACCGTTTTTTTAAGAAATCAGAAGATCAGATCGGTTATGTCGAATTCATTTGGTTTCGGAGGTAATTGTACATCACTTATTTTTTCTGCAGCTTAAAAGAACTTATGAAAGTTTATATACAGTCAGCAGGAAATATTTCTCCACAGCACAGCCTGGATACAGATTCTTTTTTTCTATCACGCATTACTACCCCAAATAATTACTTTAAATCAGAAGAACCCGATTATGATTCATTCATAGACAGCAAAATGATCCGTCGTATGAGCCGGATCGTTAAAATGGGTGTTACAGCTGCGATGACCTGTTTGAAAAATGCTCATGTTGAAATTCCTTCCGCGATCCTGACTGCAACTGCTTATGGCTGTTTGGAAGATAGTTCATCATTCCTTCGCCGTATGATTGAATTTGATGAAAAACTCCTGAGTCCCACAGCATTTATCCAGTCCACCCATAATACCGTCGGTGCCCAGATCGCTTTGCTGCTCAAATGCCATAACTATAATAATACCATCGTGCACCGGGGACTTTCGTTTGAAAACGCTTTGACTGAATCCATCCTGCTCCTGAATGAAGGAACCGGCCCTGTTCTGGTCGGTGCTGTTGATGAAATTACAGATGACAGTCACGCTATCTTAAGCCGGTTCGGACTCTATAGAAAATCGAACAATCATTTAACTAATATCGCAGGAGAAGGCGCGGCTTTTTTTCTGCTGGATAAGGAACCATCAAAAAAATCTCTTGCCATTTTAAAAGGCCTTCAGATCCTGTATAATCCTGAAAACACAAAAGCCATTCAACAATCCGTGTTTGAATTTCTGAAAGAAAATGAAACAACAATGGATCAGATCGGGCTCATCCTCACCTCTCATACAGGCAATAAAAAACTTGATACGCAGGACGAAGAACTTATGAATTCAGTATTCAGAGATAAGGTAACTTATCCGTTCAAATCACTTTGCGGAGATTACCCGACTGCATCGGGGTTTGCATTGTGGATGGGAGCCGTCATATTGAAAGAACAAATGGCTCCATTCTGGATGGAACACGGACCTCAGTTCCCGCTCAGAAATGTACTTATACATCATCATTCAGGGAATTCCCATCACAGTTTCATTTTAATCAGCGAATCTTGAACAACCGTGTCTTCAATATTTTTTATATCATACTGATCCTTTTATGGATATGGGCCGATCGGCATTTACAGATAGGCGCGGCAGTTTATGGATGGTTATTACTGATCTATGTTTCTGTGCT
>DATHNR010000098.1:0-2609 GCA_035485835.1 Puia sp. | reverse complement strand
AAATAATGGCTATGATGAACTATGGCATTTAGTTTCCGACGGAAAAATTATTATAATTGCCAAAAAGGACAATTTCCTCATAGAAGCCATCACCCTTTTTTCCTGGCTATTCTGCGCTTTTCTGATCCTTGTTGCATTGTTCTGGGTGAGCACAGTTTTAATTCAAACCCGCCTACACTGGCAGCAACTTAAAAGTTTTCTTCAATTAAATATCCGAACGCAGATTCAGACAACGATTATTTTTGTAAGCCTTTTCCTTTTTCTTGTTATCGGCGTTTCAACTATTTTCTTTCTGATAAACCGGTATAACCGCAATAACCAGGACCGGCTAAGCGCTTCGTTAAAAGTTATTACGGGTGAAATCGCCACACGTCTTACATCATTTCAAACAGCAACAAATGTTTCAAACCCCGTGAAACAAATGCCCCGGGGAGACCTGGACATTATTATCAATAATGTTGCTGAGATTCACAATGCAGATATCAATCTTTACGATATAAATGGTTCACTGATCGTTTCATCCAATCCTTTTATATATACCAAGGGTATGCTGAGCGACCAAATGAATCCGGTTGCTTATTATTATATGAACCGGTTGAGTTCCATTGAATTCTTTAACCAGGAAAAAATGGGCGGTATCAGTTTTCAAAGTATTTATTGCCCGTTAAGACTGGGAAAAAGTGCATCCACGGCATATATCAATATTCCATCCTTTAATACAGAGGATGAACTCAATGATGAAATATCCCGGTTCCTGGTTACGATCATTAACCTGAACGTATTTATCTTCCTGATTGCAGGAACGATCGCCGTATTCCTGACGAATCGCATAACGACTTCCTTTTCACTTATTTCGGAAAAAATGAGACAGGTAAACCTGAGCAAGACCAATGAACTGATTGAATGGAAGAAGAACGATGAAATCGGCGGACTGATACGGGAATACAATAAGATGGTTGCCAAACTCGTGGAAAGTGCATCTGCTCTGGCGAAAAGTGAGCGTGAAGGAGCCTGGCGTGAAATGGCAAGGCAGGTAGCACATGAAATCAAAAATCCGCTGACGCCAATGAAACTGAGTATTCAATATCTTCAGAAAGCTAATACCAGTGATGCACCTAATGTAAAAGAACTAACAGCCAGTGTTGCAAAAACCCTGGTCGAACAAATTGATCATCTTTCAAAAATTGCTTCTGATTTCAGCCAGTTTGCGCATATTGGCAATCCACAGAATGAGGTGCTGGATTTGCATGAAATGTTATCGTCACTGACTTCCTTGTATAAGACGATGGAGAATGTATTATTCAAATGGGTGCCCGTGCGGGAAAAAGTATTTGTTTATGCAGATAAAACCCAGCTGAACCGCTTGTTCACCAATTTACTCCAAAATGCACTGGAGGCCTGTCACAACCAGCAAACCTGCGTGATCAGCCTGAGTGAGGAAATAATTGAAGGAAATATCCTGGTGCGTATCAGTGATAATGGTGAAGGTATTCCTGAACAAATGCGATCTAAAATTTTTATTCCCAATTTCACGACCAAATCTTCCGGAACGGGACTCGGTCTCGCCATGAGCAAAACAATTGTTGAACAGGCCAAGGGAAGGATATGGTTTGAAACTACGGAAAAAGGAGGAACGACATTTTTTGTTGAATTGCCGGTACATGAAGAAGTGCCAGCCCCTGCATTTTCTTAATATGCCAAATAAGGAAACGTAGAAAATGAAAAATGTGAAAGTTAAATGGGAAAATGATAATGTGGGAATTTGGAGTTTTTAATTTTTGAATGTTCCTTTGTCTTTGGGCTGAAACATCTGGTCGTTACCATGACTATAAAGGATAATGAGCACCGGACTAAAACGTCTCACGTTACCATATTATCATTTTCCCATTTAACTTCCACATTTTTAATTCCTACAATTCCACAATTGGCACATTAACTCAGGGCTTTTTAAGTTTGATGAACTCCTGCATCTGATTCAACGAATAACTGCTTAGATTTCTTTCTGCTGTAACTCCTGCTTTCTGTGCCGCAAGCACTCCATAATGTATATCATGATAACCTGCAATGGAATGAGCATCGGGATCAATGGAGATCATAACATTTTTTTGCAGTGCATAGTCGATCCAGCGCCAGTCCAAATCGAGACGACGGGGGTGTGCGTTTAATTCGATAACCACAGTATGAGCAGCACATGCGTCGATCAGGGTTTTATGATCAACGGGATACCCCGCGCGGCTAAGCAGAAGGCGACCAGTCGGATGACCCAGGATTCGCGTATGTGGATTTTGAATTGCAGTGAGAAGCCGGCTCATCGCCTTCTCTTCGCTCATCTTTAAATTCGAATGAACAGATGCGATCACCAGATCGAATGTTGAAAGGATCTGGTCGCTGTAATCAAGTCGTCCGTCATTTAGAATATCACTTTCAATACTTTTAAAAATATGGAAAGGCGCGAGTTTTGCATTTAATTCATCCACATACAGGTGCTGCTCCGGGATTCTTTCTTCTGAAAGGCCGTTTGCATAAAATGCGGACTTGCTATGGTCGCTGATGACCAGGTATTCATATCCCTGTTCAATGCAGGCTTTGGCCATTTCTTCGATGGTATT
>DATHNR010000097.1:0-8393 GCA_035485835.1 Puia sp. | reverse complement strand
CTCTTGGATCCAAGGAATCTGTTCTGAAGAATAAAAAGGAAGAACTCGATAAAATTATCGCTGCTACTGAAAAAGAAGAAAGACATTTCTCCAAGCTTTCATCTGAAGCACGCGAAAAAATAGAACCACGCTTATTGCATTCATACGATCGCATACGTACTAATTATCGAAACGGCCTGGCCGTAGTACCGGTTGTCCGTGATGCCTGCGGGGGTTGTTTCAATGCCATCCCGCCCCAGCGGCAGAGTGAAATTCGCCAGCACAAGAAAATAATCGTTTGTGAAAACTGCGGAAGAATTCTGGTCGACAGCGAACTCAATGATGGCGTGGATGTAAAATAAGCATTGATCAGAAATAAGCTTTCACCGGATGCATGTGTCGATTAACTTGCATTATGAACCGTCCGGCTCATCCTTTATTTTTTAGTGTTTTATTCGCTTTTCACTTTTTATTGGTACTGCCCTGCCGGGCACAGGTTCCCTATCAATTTGATTTTAATCAGGACTGCAGGAAAGCTTATGAGGAAATCATAAAGCTTAAGTTAAATACCGGTAAAATCATTCTTGAGGCAGAAAAGAAAGCACATCCAAACAATCTCATTCCTTATTTTCTCGATAATTATATCGATTTTTTCACGCTTTATTTTAATGAAGATCCGGAAGAATACAAACGCAGAATTCCATCCCTCGAAGAACGCCTGACCCTGATGAAAAAGGGTGACCCGTCTTCCCCCTTTTATCTTTTTACACGATCCGTAATATATTTTCAGTGGGCTGCCGTTGATATCAAATTCGGTGAACGGTGGAATGCGGCCTGGGCATTCCGTAAATCCTTTCTTACAGGCAGTGAGAATCTTCAGAAATTCCCGGATTTCCAGCCTTCCCGGATGTTACAGGGGTCCATGCAGGTTGCAGCCAGCACCATTCCTCCCGGTTACCAATGGCTGAGCAGCCTGCTTGGAATACATGGGACCATTGATGCCGGCATGCACAACCTCGAAACCATGCTGTATAGTACGGATCCCTATGCCATCATTTTTCACGATGAAGCAGCATTTTATTTTCTCTATCTTAAATTTTATATCCTCAATCAACGGGAAGAGGTTTTTACATACATCCATCATCAAAATTGGGATACCAGGAACAATTATCTCTTCGCATACCTGATAGCCAATCTTTCACTCAACAATCAGGACGCTTCCGTTACAGAAGAAATTATCAGTCAGTTAAATCATGATCCCGGATACCTGGATATGGATACATGGGATATGCAAATAGGTTACGCGAAGGCAGATCGCCTGGATAAGGAGTCGGTAGTATATCTGGAGCGTTTTGTAGGCCGTTTCAAAGGGAAATTCTATGTAAAAGATGTGCTGCAGAAAATCAGCTGGATTTATTATCTGAATCATGAAACTGAAAAAGCAAAAGCTGCCAGGGCTCAGATACTTGTATTGGGGAATATAGAAACGGATGCCGATAAACAGGCTTTAAAAGAAGCAGAATCTGGCAGATGGCCGAATGAGGTTTTGCTTCGCGCCCGCCTGCTGGATGATGGCGGTTATTATAACAAAGCACTTCTTGTGCTTGCAGGTAAACAACTTTCTTCCTTTTCAGATCCGGCTGATCTACTCGAATTCAATTACCGTATCGGCAGAATCTACGATGCACTGAATAGAAAAACCGATGCGCTGATCGCGTATCAGGAAGCATTGCGACTCGGTGCAAACCGGCACGAATATTATGGTGCCAGGGCTGCTTTACAGATCGGATATATTTACGAGAACAGCGGGGACAAAAAAAATGCGCTGATTTATTTTAAAAAAGTACTGGAAATGAAATCTCATGATTATAAAAATGCACTGGATCAAAAAGCAAAAGCCGGTATAGAACGCTGTACGGAAGGTTAGTATTTTCGTTATATTTCAGATCAGAAAATAATATGCTGCTTCAATTACATATACAAAACTTTGCGATCATTGAAGAGATCACAATTGATTTTACGGGAGGGCTCCAGGTAATCACTGGAGAAACCGGAGCAGGCAAATCCATCATCGCCGGCGCTCTTTCGCTGGTTCTGGGTGAAAGGGCAGATACTTCCATTCTAAAACGGAGGGATCAGAAAGCTGTGGTGGAAGCCAGTTTCCGCGCCTTTCATTTAAAAGATGTGGAGAAATTTTTAACAGAAGAAGAGCTGGACCGGGAACAGGAACTTGTTTTGAGACGCGAAATCAGTGCCAATGGAAAATCAAGGGCGTTTGTAAATGATACACCGGTCAATCTCGACCAGCTCAGACGCTTGTGCAGTATGCTGGTCGACCTGCATCAGCAATTTGATATTCTTTCTCTCGGAGAAGCAGGATTCCAGCTGGCTGTCGTGGATGCCCTGGCTGCAAATGCAACTCTGCTGAGTCGTTATCATGCAATTTTTCAACAGTTGCAACAGGCACGTGTACAACTCGAACAATTAAAGGGTAGACAGGCCACAGCGGACAGGGAAAATGATTATCATAAATTTTTATTTAATGAACTGGAGGAAGCGGGTCTGAAGGAGAATGAATTTGAAGAAGCAGAAATTTTATTGAAGCGACAGAGTCATTCGGAAGCGATTAAAACTGTACTGACCGGGATATATTTTAACCTTATGCTTTCTGAACAGCCACTTGTACAACAAATCAGGTTATCCGCTCAGCAGCTTGAACCGTTCAGGGCATATCATGAAAAATTTCCTGAAATACTGCAGCGGCTTTCTTCTGTCCATATCGAAATGCAGGACCTTGCCGGTGAAATAGAATTGGTAAATGAAGATATTCAGTACGATGCCGCCATGATAGAAAAATTGAATGAAAGAATTCACACCGGATATAAACTATTCAAAAAACATGGTGTAACAACAACAGCCGGTCTTATAGAATTGCGAAATCAGCTCCAGAATAAATTGTTTGAGTCCCTGAATATCGCGGAAGAAATTCATGCGAAGGAAAAAGCGGTGGAATCCCTTGTGAAAGATGCGACCGCGGTTGCTTATAATTTATCGGCAAACAGGAAGGCACAATTAGAGGGACTCGAAGAAAAAGTAAATGAATTGTTGAAAAAAGTTGGTATGCCCAATGCGAGGATCCGGGTAACAGGCAATACCGCTGTATTGAATGAGCAGGGAATGGATCATATTGAATTTTTATTTGATGCCAATAAAAGCGACCGCTTCGAACCATTGAAGAAAGTAGCTTCCGGGGGGGAACTGAGCCGCCTGATGCTATGTATAAAATCGCTGGTTGCCCAATCAATGGACATGCCCACATTATTATTTGACGAAATTGATTCAGGAATATCCGGAGAAGCGGCCAGGCAGGTAGGAATTATTCTGAAAGAACTTTCACGCAAAAGACAGGTGATTTGTATAACCCATCAGCCCCAGATAGCAGGTAAGGGGGATGCACATTTTTATGTATTCAAAGAATTACAGGGGGACGCCATCAATACAAAAATCCGTCTCCTTGACAGGGAAGAACGGATAGTTACCATTGCTAAAATGTTATCAGGGGAAAAGCCTACTGCGGCTGCCATGGAAAACGCAAGGGAGCTCGTTAATTGATCAATATTTATTCCACTTTATTCACACTTCCTGCTCCGGAAACATCCTGTGATACGCTGGCATTACCCTTATAACTGATATTGCCTGCACCACTTACATCCGCATTTAATTTTACGCTTGCATAAACCTGTGCACTACCTGCCCCGGAAATTTGGACCTTGGTATTTTCTGTCAGCAGGTCATAACAATAAGCGTGGCCTGCACCGCTTAGGTCAATGTCCAGATCTTTAGCCTGTCCTTTCAGTTTAATGGATCCTGTACCTGATATACCCGTCGTAATTTTTGGAGCGTCCACTTCCATCTGAATGTCACCGGCTCCGCTGGCTTCCAGGTTGAGTTCATCCGAACTTGTAATTTTTGTTTGACCAATAATATCACTGGTCCCGGAAACTTCTATACTCTTGTAATTTGGAGAACTGACATATACATTCAGGTCTCCAGATGGAATCAGATTTATTCCGGGTTTTGTTTCTATTTTTATCCGGTCCCCTTCCTGGGTAACTTCTATATAAGATAAAATATTCTCATCACCTTCGATTTTCACCGGCCTGAGATCCCCCTGGCTTACGAATAGTTTAATATCACCACTGGCCTCTACTTCTGAAAATGCAGAAACAGATCTTTCCACCGTTTTAATGCTGCCATTTCCGTGGATCCGCTTTCCCATGAAACGACAGGAGGATAGACCAATAAATACAATAAAAGCTAGAAAAAATAATTTCTTCATGGTTAGCTATTTGATCTGAAAAGTTCGGTTTTTCCGGTGGTAAGAAAAAAATATTTCCCATGGGACGCACTTTATCCTGAAAAGGTTACAAATGTTATCTTTGCGGTCTCCATGAATGAAAAGATTCTCATCCTTGATTTTGGTTCCCAATATACCCAGCTGATTGCCCGTTCCGTACGCGAAGCCAATGTATACTGCGAAATCATTCCCTTTCATCAGAAAATTGTACCGGAACCCTCACTTAAGGGTATTATCTTGTCGGGATCTCCTTTCTCAGTAAACGATCCCAAAGCACCCATGGTAGATGTAAAAGGACTTCACAGAAACCTGCCCATACTCGGCATTTGCTACGGTGCCCAGCTTACCGCAAAAGAATTTGGCGGCCGGGTGGCAAATAGTGATAAGAGGGAATATGGCCGTGCTCTGATGAGTATAGTGAAAAAGGACATTTTATTGGAGGGAGTGAATGATTTGTCCCAGGTTTGGATGAGCCATGCCGATACAATTCTCGAACTTCCGGCAGGCTTTGATGTGTTGGCGAAAACGGACTCCATTCCTTATGCTGCTTTCAGGAATAATGGAGAAGGCTTTCCTTTATATTGTCTTCAGTTCCATCCTGAAGTATATCACAGTACCGAAGGGAAAAAAATAATCCGGAATTTTCTCGTAGATGTTTGTGGTTGCAAACAGGATTGGACAGCTGCACATTTCATAAGCGATACGGTTGCTTCTCTTAAGAAATCTATTGGAGATAAAAAAGTGATCATGGCCCTGAGTGGAGGTGTGGATTCTACAGTGGCTGCCACCCTGATTAACCAGGCCATTGGCAAAAAACTCTACGGTTTTTTTGTAGATAACGGTGTTTTACGCAAAGATGAATATCAACAGGTATTGGATACGTATAAGAAAATCGGCCTCAACGTAAAAGGCGTCGATGCTAAAAAACAGTTCTATAAGAAATTAAAAGGAAAAACGGATCCCGAAGAAAAACGCAAGGCCATCGGGAAGCAGTTTATAAAAATATTTGTTGAAGAAGCATCGAAAAAAAAGGGAATAGGCCTGCTGGGCCAGGGTACGATATATCCTGATGTCATTGAAAGTATTTCTGTACATGGTCCTTCACAAACAATTAAATCGCACCATAATGTGGGAGGTCTGCCGAAAAAAATGAAACTCGGCCTGGTAGAACCACTCCGGTTTTTGTTCAAGGATGAAGTGCGACGGGTAGGGAAAGAGCTGGGTATACCCGATGCATTACTTCAAAGACATCCATTCCCGGGACCAGGACTGGCAATTCGTATCCTGGGGGAAGTAAATCCCGAAAAAGTAAACCTGCTGCAAAAAGCCGATCATATATTTATTAAGGCACTCAAAGATCATAATCTTTATGGTTCCATCTGGCAGGCAGGGGCTATCCTCCTCCCGGTGAAAAGTGTTGGCGTGATGGGAGACGAGCGTACGTATGAATTTACGGTAGCTCTGAGGGCGGTAACATCTGTAGATGGAATGACGGCGGACTGGGCCCATCTTCCATACGAATTCTTATCACTTGTTTCAAGTGATATTATCAACCAGGTAAAAGGTATCAATCGAGTAGTATATGATATCAGCAGTAAACCACCCGCAACGATAGAGTGGGAATAAAATACCTTATGAAAACCGGAGCCGGACTGATTTTTACTTTATTCTTTCTTATCGCCCAAACAAATATAGGATGGGCACAAACACAGGATAGTTCCAAATATCATATTGCCGTATTCCTTCCATTGTATCTGGACTCTGCTTTTGACGCTTCCGGTAATTATCGTTTTGACCAGAACTTTCCTAAATACCTGAATCCGGGTCTGGAATTCTATGAAGGCCTCGAACTGGCTATGGATTCACTTAAAAAAACCGGCGCCCCTTTAGATATTACTGTCTACGATACCCGAAGTGAAACCAAATCATTACAGCAATTACTGGAAGAACCCGCGTTCGCAAAAATACAGATGATTATAGGGCACGTTACAGCGCCTGAACTGCGCTTATTGGCCAATACAGCAAGGAATCGGAATATCCCATTTATCAATGTGAATTTTCCGAATGATGGCGGTGTTACAAACAATCCTGAATTCGTCATTCTGAATACAACCCTGCATTCCCATTGTGAAGCGATTTATAAATTCATTCAGCGCAACTGGGCTACTTCGAATATTCTTTATCTCAGAAAAGCAGGAGCTCTTGAAGACAGATTGCGAAATGATTTTACTGATATAGAAAAAAATACAGCTTCTGTTCCACTGAAAATAAAAAATATCAATCTCGACAATAACGTGGATTTGCGATTGCTGTCTCCTTATCTGGACAGCAACGTGAAAACGGTGATATTGGTTGGAAGCCTGGATGAAAATTTTGGAAAGTCCGTCTGTGCCAAACTTGCTCCGCTAAGTAAATCCTATCCAATGAAAGTATTGGGTATGCCGACATGGGATGCTGTCAACGATTTCAATACGCCGGCTTATGCAGATCTGGAAATTTATTATACAACGCCATTTTATATCAATCCCGCTGACAGCCTGGCAATGTCGATTCAGCAATATTTTAAAGCCCGTTTTTATTCCCGCCCATCTGATATGGTTTATAGAGGTTTTGAAACCATCCTGCATTTCGGACAATTACTCGAAGCAAATAAGGGTAAACTGGATGGGAATATTGGTATTAGAAAATTTAAAGTATTTAACGATTTTGATATCCAGCCCGTGTTTACAAGTAAAGAAACGGGCATCCAGTCTACAGGAACAATTACACTGCAGTATCTCGAAAACAAAAAACTCTATTTCATCAAGAAAGTGAATGGCAATGTGGTTGCTGTTTATTAAGCTTAAAGCCCAAAGCCCAAAGCCTGGTGCTGTAATTAATGAAAGACATAAGGAATCACGGGTATCTTTGTTTTTACAAATCATCGGAGATTAAATAATAAATAAAGCATTGCGCTTTAGGCTTTAGGCCTTACGCCCTAAGCTTTATGCCTTAATTTTATTGGTATGAAAAAGTTGCTGGTGATCCTGGGGTTGATCTGTATTTCTTTCAGTTCGATTATTTTATTTAAACCCGGAGATGAACCCGTTCCAATACCACCCAGCAAACAAAGAACAGGGAATCCAAAAGCTGGGTTCATTTATTTGACTACAGGGGATTATCTCCGGAGTGGAATTCCGCTTTCATATTTTAAAATGGGTTTTGGAAAAGCTGCCGTCAATTATTTAAACCGCGATGGAAATAATGCAGATATACCTTATGACTATACTGTAGTCAATGCCCCGAACGGAGAACCTGTAGTAGCTCCGAATTGCATGCAATGTCATGCACAGGTTTTTGATGGCAGGCTCATCATGGGACTCGGTAATAGCACTATTGATTTTACCCATGGCGAAAAACTGGATCCTAAAAATGCAGCTGCAGCTGAAAGGCTTATAAAAAATCTCGACCTCAAAAAATATGAAGCTTCAGAACCTTTTCTGCAGGTTGTAAAAGCGATCGGGGGACAATTACATACAAAAGTGCGGGGCGTAAATACAGCAGACAGACTGGCTGCGCTTTTGGCGAGTCATCGCGATCCAAAAACTTTTCGCTGGAGTGATCAGACCATGCTGGAGGTTTCTGATGAAGTAATTCCTACTGATGTTCCTGCATGGTGGATGCTGAAAAAGAAAAACGCTATGTTTTATAATGGATTCGGTCGCGGAGATTTTGGAAGATTTCTTATGGCTTCAAATTTATTAACTGTAAATGATACTTCTGAATCCCGCGAGGTGGACGCGCATTTCAATGATGTACTGGCTTATATAAATTCAATTCAGCCCCCTGCTTATCCTTATCCAGTTAATAAAACGCTTGCTAAGCAAGGTGGCATTTTATTCGTACAACACTGCTCCAAATGCCATGGCAGTTATGGGAGTGGAGGAAAATACCCCAACCTGCTCATACCAGAATCTGATATTAAGACGGATTCATTATTATATATAAGCAATTATCAGAGTTATCAGTTTGTAGAATGGTTTAATAATTCCTGGTTTGCTATGGGAGATCATCCGGC
>DATHNR010000096.1:0-4288 GCA_035485835.1 Puia sp. | reverse complement strand
ATCTAAAATCGGTATGCCGGATGCAGCACCAACTATTGCAACAGCTCTCAAAGCGATGGGTTATGCAACCGGACAATTCGGCAAAAATCACCTGGGCGATCTCAATCAATTCCTTCCAACCGTTCATGGATTTGATGAGTTCTTCGGTTATTTATATCATCTGGATGCCATGGAAGATCCTTATCACCGCAATTACCCACCAAATCTTAAAGACGTAACAGGACCCAGAAATATGGTTCATTCCTGGGCTGCCACCACGGATGATCCAACCGTGCAACCACGCTGGGGAAAAATCGGCAAACAGAAAATCGAAGATGCCGGCACACTATATCCACCACGCATGGAAACGGTTGATGATGAAATCCTCGACCTCGCACTCAAATTCACTGACAAAGCCGTCGCTGCAAACAAGCCATTTTTCTTATGGCTGAATCCAACCCGTATGCACGTTGTCACTCATCTTTCACCAAAGTATGAAGCACTTCGCACGCCTGAAAATGGTTGGTCTATTGAAGAAGCCGGAATGGCTCAGCTGGATGACATCGTTGGTTCAGTTATGAAATATCTGAAAGATAAAGGCCTTGATGACAATACGATCATAGTATTTACAACAGATAACGGTACCGAAAACTTCACCTGGCCTGATGGTGGTGAAACTCCATTTGCAGGCGGTAAGGGTACTGCAATGGAAGGTGGTTTTCGCGCTCCGGCTATTCTCAGCTGGCCAGGGAAAGTGCCCGCAGATGTAGTTGAAAATGGAATCTTTTCCGGAATGGACTGGTTCCCGACATTTGTTGCTGCAGCGGGGGATCCGAATATTTCAGATGAACTTCTGAAAGGAAAACAACTGGGCGACAAAACCTATAAAGTTCATCTGGATGGTTATAACCAAATGGATCTGATTACGGGGAAAGGACCATCAGCCCGTCATGAAATTTTTTATTTTACAGAAGGGACGCTCAGTGCAGTTCGCATTAATGACTATAAATACCGTTTCACCGATCAGCCCAATGGATGGTTAGGTGCGACTCAAAAAGTAGACTGGCCGATCCTTGTCAATTTACGCCTTGATCCGTTCGAACGTTTGGGCATGTATAATGGGAAAGACAATGGTTCGCTTGGATACTATAACTGGTTCGTATTTGAATTCTGGCGTTTCACTTTTGTACAACAGGAAGTAGGCAGGTATGCCCAGACTTTCATCGAATATCCACCCATGCAGGAGGGTGCGAGTTTCAACCTGGCAGCACTTAAAGCCGAACTGGAGAAGAAAATGCAGGAAGCTAATAGCGGGTCAGCGAATTAATTTATAATTTGATGAAGTAAACAATTGAAAGACGATTGAGATATATTTAGTTTATTGGTAATGGAATAATGCCTTATAAAATTTTTTATAAGGCATTATTATTTTTAATTTGTACCTGAATGAAATCAGTTTTATTATTCCTTTTAACAACAGTATTTTTTTCAGGTTCCATTTTTTCGCAGTCGCAAATTAAGCTGAAGAGAAAAGATAGAAAAAGAGATATAGAATTTGTGACAACCGATGGTACCATCATTTTGAGATTGTCCGATTCAACTCCATTGCATAGAGATAATTTTTTGCGACTGGTGAAAAGCCATTTCTATGACAGCCTGTTATTCCACCGCGTCATACAATATTTTATGATTCAATGCGGCGATCCGACCAGCAGGAACGCTTCTCCTGGTAAGGTCCTGGGAGATTCGAGTCCGCCTTACACTATTCCTGCTGAATTCAGGGTAACACTTTTTCATAAACGGGGAGTACTGGCTGCGGCAAGGGAAAGTGATGACGTGAATCCGCAGAAAGCAAGTAGTTCGAGCCAGTTTTATATCGTACAGGGAAAAAAATTTACAGACGCAGGACTTGATTCCGTAGAAATAAAAAGACTTAAAAGAAAAATACCGGATTACCAGAGAGAGGTTTATAAAACACTAGGGGGAACCCCGCATCTCGATATGAACTATACAATTTTTGGTGAAGTTGTAAGCGGTATCGAAACCGTTGATAAAATTGCTGCAGAACCGACGAGCAAAGGTGAAGATATGGACCGTCCTTTAAAGGATACCCGAATAATAAGTTCAAAACTTATCAAACGAAAAAACTACAATTAAGTAAAATTTAATTCTTTAAATACTTTCTGATAAAATTTGAGTGATAGTTTTTGAATTTAAAATTTGGGACTCACTAAAAAAGGAAAAGCACCAAGCCTTTTTCGTTACCTGACTTTCGTCTTGTACTTACTAGCCCGATGCTCCCCTGAGTTGTTACTCTCCTGTTACAGATTTCGCTTCTCAACTGAGATCTTTCCATCTTGTTACAGATATCCGTTTCTCAATTACAATTCTAAAGTACAATATCTGAGTACCCATTTCCAAATTTTAGTGGATATGGTTTTGCACGGCTTTAGCACATAGTTTTCCACATCTTTTAATTGGTTGATAATCATATTCCGGGGTATAAGCTGAATCCTATAATTGGATAGTTTTGCTGTATTAAATGCTGTATTATGGAATATATAGTCAGGATAATCGAAATTTTTCAGGTTACACATGATGTAAAATGTTTCAGAACTGAAAAACCTAAAGGGTATGAATTCCATCCAGGGCAGGCAAACGATTTATCGATCAATAAACCCGGAATTGAAAATGAAACCAGGCCCTTTACTTTCACAGCACTGACAACAGAACCCTACCTTGAATTCACCATAAAACGATATGAATATCATCATGGTATAACGGATAAATTGCATCAGTTGAAACCAGGCGATGAATTGATTGTCCGCGATCCCTGGGGAGCCATAGAGTATAGGGGACCCGGTTATTTTATCGCTGGTGGAGCAGGCATTACCCCTTTTATTGCAATACTGCGTACCCTGCATCATAAAAATAAAATAGAGAACAATATTCTTTTTTTCTCCAATAAAACAGCAGCCGATATTATATATGAAAAAGAACTGAAGGAAATTCTCGGCAGGAATGTCATCTTTATTTTGACCAGGGACGGCATAAAAGGTTTTGAAAACAGGAGGATCGATGAACAATTTATTAAAAAGAATATTTCTGATTTTAGCCGGCATTTTTATATCTGCGGGCCGGATCCGATGGTAAATGAACTGGCGGCAACCCTTCAAAAAACAGGTGCATCAACAGAAGCCCTTGTTTTCGAGAAATGATGCTGGTTAATGGATACAGAAAACACCATATGAATTTGCACCATAAGCTTTTATTATTAATGACTTGGATGATCGGGTCTTGTGTTTCAAGTGATAAACACCGTAGCAGGGAAACCGTTGAAACAGCAATGAAATATTATGATCATTTGATTTTGACAACAGACGCAGACTCCATTGCACTTCTTTATACCCCTGATGGAGAACTTGGGAATGAAGCTGTCGGCAGAGATTCTATCCGGAATTTTTTAAATAAGTTTAAAGATTTTAAAGTATTATATCAAACTTCTTCTGCAGACTCCATTATTATCAGAGAGGATACGGCCATTTTAATGGGAATTTACCAGCAAAAGACTATTGTGCCACCGAATGATACTGTTTATGTTAAGGGAACATTTATTGAAAAATGGATATGGTTTAAAGTAAACGGATGGCATATCAAGCGAATGGACACCCATCCATTTTAGCCTGCTTTTCCGTATTGGTATACAAGTTTTAGCCTTTGGTCGCATTTTATTATTGTACATTCATTATGGTATTTACTTTTAAAAGAATGGATGTTTAGCCCGGAGTTATTTCCGGAATATATTCGAAATAAAGTTCATCCCGCATTTTCAAAACGCTAATAACGATTGCAATGAATGTTATTTACAACCGGTTCGTCTGCCTGAAATCTTTTATTCTCCTTTTTTCAATGATCTGTTTCTTTTCCATTTCCTGTAAACATCAGGAATCTTCAAAAGTGGAAAATGCAATGGATACCGTAAAGCCGGATGACAACCGGTTTACCCCGGTAACCCTTACTTCGGAAGGCGCATTGGACGAACCTATGAATTTTGAAGTGTTGAAAGATGGTAAGGTTTATATCAATGAACGTAAAGGCGACCTGAAAGTCTACAATCCCATTCTTAAAACAGTTACACTCGTAGGTTCCATTCCGGTCAATACAAAGTATACCAGCAAGGATGGAAAAGTAACTGAAGCAGAAGAAGGATTTATTGGTTTTACCGTGGATCCTAAATTTGATGAGAATCACTTTGCCTATTTATACTATGCACACCCGACCATCAGCAAACATGTACTGTCGCGCTGGG
>DATHNR010000095.1:0-6466 GCA_035485835.1 Puia sp. | reverse complement strand
GGAGCAACCGTATTATACATTATTCAGGTCGGAGCCGGCGTTAGCCTCTATTCATGGCTTTATCAGAATATTTACAGGCATGCAGGCCTCTATCTTGGATCTTTACTTTTCGCCATTTCCTGGATGTTATTCTGCTGGCTTATCGGCCTTTTCCTTGATAAAAAGAAGATTTATGTCAGGGTCTGATCGGATTTTGAAATTTGTTCTGATAACTAACTGATAGAAATTCTCCATCCTGTTCCATACTCTGGAACGCCTCACTTCGTTATACGGAGTAAATAGCATACCTTTGCGCGTCCAAAAACAAGGCATAGGCAGGCTTAAAGTAAAGATTATGGAGATCAGGAACATTGCGATCATAGCACACGTAGACCATGGAAAAACAACGTTGGTCGATAAGATATTACACGCCACGAAAGTTTTTCGTGATAATCAGGAAACCGGTGAGCTGATCATGGATAGTAATGATCTTGAAAAAGAAAGGGGTATTACCATTTTCAGTAAGAATGCTGCCGTAGTTTATAACGGGGTAAAAATAAATGTCATCGATACCCCGGGTCACGCTGATTTCGGTGGCGAGGTAGAAAGGGTTCTCAAAATGGCCGATGGCGTATTATTGCTCGTGGATGCATTTGAGGGTCCTATGCCTCAGACCCGTTTTGTTTTACAGAAAGCTTTACACCTGAACCTTCGCCCCATCGTGATTATTAATAAGGTGGATAAACCCAATTGCCGCCCGGAAGAAGTTCACGAAGCCATATTCGAATTGTTTTTCAATCTTGATGCAACCGAAGCCCAGCTTGACTTCCCCACCTTCTATGGTTCGGGCAAAAATGGCTGGTTTAACGACTCACTGACACCGACAACCGATATCATTCCTTTATTGGATGGTATTATTAAATATGTGCCTGCCCCCGTTAAAAATGAAGGACCTCTGCAAATGCAAATCACTTCCCTGGATTATTCTTCTTTCTTGGGAAGAATTGCTGTTGGTAAAGTAGCACGCGGATCCATCAAAGAGGGTCAGAATATTGTATTGATGCAGGCAGATGGAACGGTCAAAAAATCAAAGGTAAAAGAACTCTATGTTTTTGAATCTTTGGGCAAAAAGAAAGCAACAGAAGTACTTTGTGGCGATATATGTGCAGTTGTAGGACTGGATGATTTTAATATCGGTGATACAATTTGTGATCTCGATAATCCGGAGGCCTTACCTGTTATCAGTGTGGATGAACCAACGATGAGCATGATGTTTTCTATTAACAATTCACCTTTCTTTGGAAAGGATGGAAAATTTGTAACATCCCGCCATTTGCGTGACAGACTCATGAAGGAGACAGAAAAAAATCTGGCCCTTCGCGTAGAAGATACCGGAAGTGCAGATAGTTTTCTTGTATTTGGCCGCGGTATTCTTCACCTCGGAATTCTGATTGAGACCATGAGAAGAGAAGGCTATGAAATGACGGTAGGTCAGCCCCAGGTTATTGTTAAGGAAATCAATGGAAAGAAATCCGAGCCTTTTGAGGTACTTGTGGTAGATGTGCCGGATGAATACAGTGGCAGGGTGATCGACATGGTGACCAGACGCAAAGGCGAATTGCATGTTATGGAAACCAAAGGTGATATGCAACACCTTGAATTTGAAATTCCTTCCCGCGGTCTGATAGGTCTGCGATCAAGTATGCTAACCAATACTGCAGGAGAAGCGGTTATGGCACACCGGTTCCTGGAATATAAGCCCTGGAAAGGTCCGATCCCCGGCAGAAGCAATGGTGTTCTGATTGCAAAAAATCAGGCGGCTACAACCGGATATTCAATCGATAAATTGCAGGATCGGGGATCATTTTTCGTAGATCCGGGAGAAGAAGTTTATGTGGGTCAGATTATTGCTGAACATATCAAACCGGGAGACCTGATTGTAAACGCAACGGAAGGAAAGCAATTAACAAATATGCGCGCAAGCGGAAGCGATGATTCTGTACGCATCATTCCGAAGATCCAGATGACGCTTGAAGAATGTATGGAATATATCCAGCAGGATGAATGTATCGAGGTGACACCTAAGAAAATCCGCCTTCGTAAGACTATTCTGGATGAAGATACACGTAAGAAATACCAGAAAATGTTGAAAACGGAAGAAGTAAGCTAACTAATATTCTAAAAAGCGTTAGGCGTTACGCGTTGGACTTTGGGCTTTATATGTAGCTTTGCAGATCAAGAGGGCTTATGAAAAGAAAACTCGGTTTTTTTGCGGTCTTTATGACTTTATTTCTCTTTATGGGTTCATTGAAAAGTCATGCCCAATGTTCCATTTGCACACGGACGGTTCAACAGATGGGAGAAAGACCAGGAAAAGCATTTAATGCAGGTATCGTTTATCTGGCATTCACACCGCTCGCGATTGGAGGATTTTTAGGATACCGCTGGTGGA
Organism: Puia sp.; assembly: GCA_035485835.1. Lineage (GTDB taxonomy): Bacteria > Bacteroidota > Bacteroidia > Chitinophagales > Chitinophagaceae > Puia. The sequence goes on along the minus strand of DATHNR010000095.1, from coordinate 4,035 downwards.
AACAGAATCGCAATTTTGAATGAATTATTTTCTTTTAGAAAGATAGTCATCAACGAATTTGTAAATATTAAAATCTTCTGTTCCAGATTCTTCTTTTATTTTATCAAAGAGATCAGTTTTCTCAATCCCTCTCATCTTTTCAGCCAATATTAAACGATAAGCTTTTTCTGCAAGGTTTAGAGATTGTTTCTGATCAGCCAAAATAGTTCGGTTTTCAATGGCCTGTACAAGGTGGTTAATGCCCTTGCCTTCCGTAGCAATGGTTTCAATAATATCAATTTGTTTTGTTCCAAGGTGAAGGGCTGACTGCAAATTATTTATAAATAGTTTCGTGTCGGGATTGTCTGCTTTATTTACTACAAACAGGTCTGCAACTTCCAACACGCCTGATTTCAGGGCCTGGATCTCATCTCCGAATCCTGCCATCAGGATCATGACTGTAAAATCCGCTATGCTGGCAATTTCAAGTTCGCTTTGGCCGACACCAACCGTTTCTATCAGGATATAATCATAGGGCGCAGTCTTTAGCAGATCAGTAATTTCAAAAATTCTTGGATGAAGTCCTCCAAGAGAACCCCTCGACGATAAAGAACGAATATATACAGATGGGTTATTTGCCCAATCATTCATCCTGATCCTGTCACCCAGAAAAGCTCCATGATGAAAAGGAGAGGAGGGGTCTATGCACAGAATGGCTATCTTTTTTTGCTAATTTAGAAATGAACCTATCAATACGTTTACAATAGTGCTTTTACCTACACCCGGCGGTCCGGTAATTCCAATTACAGGAGTTTTGGAGAAAGGCAAATTCTTTAACAACTCATCCGATCCGGGTGCCTGGTTTTCTATTAATGAAATACCGCGGGCCAATGATTTAATATTACCCTTCTGTATATCCGGAAGAAAGTTTAGCAGCATACAATGAAATGAAGGGTAAGTTTTAAATGATCATTTTAAATTTTTTCGGAGCATTCTGCGGCGTATTTTTGAATCATTCATGCCATCACAAAACAGATACAGTCCCAAAGAATGGGAAAAAGTTCCATGTCCTTTTTGCGGGTCTTCTGAATATTCAATTTACGAAAGATTTGGAAGTGAATTGCAGTTCACTTATGTATTATGCCGCAATTGTTCATTAGTATATCAGTCACCACGTCCTAAATATGATCAGGATTTTATTGATTCTGCGTATGCTTCTTACTACCAGTTCAGTGAAAACATCAAACTTGAAGATAATACACAAATACTGCACTCTTCGGTAAATATGTTTAAGGAAGAAGTCGAAAATCTGCTGAAATACGATCAAATCAGAAGTAATGTGCTGGATATTGGTAGTGCAATGGGCACTTTCTTATTTGCAGCAAAGCCTTATTATAAAAAAGCGGTTGGATTGGATGTTTCAGCAGAAATGGCCAGTTTCGCAACTAAAAATGTGGGAGCCACCGTTTACCTTAAGCAATTCAATGAGTTTACTTATGAAGAGAAGTTTTCATTGATTCATATGAGTCATGTAATTGAGCATATTCCAAATCCAGTCGAATGGCTGCAAAAAGCCGGATCTATGCTTGAGAAAGGTGGCGTGCTGGTCATAAATGTTCCGAATAAATTTTCATTGAGTTTCAGGCTTCAGCACTTTTTTTATAAGGCAGGATTAAAAAAACAATTTTCTTCCACCTGGAATGATCCTACCAGGGTCCCGGATCACCTGTATGAACCGAATGTGAAAAGTATGATGGAGTTGTTAAAGAAGAATCAATTTGAAGTGCTCGATTATTTCAGTTATAGCCGCAGAGATCCGGTATCCAGACATTCCATATTTACAAAACTATTCAATCGTTTTTTACATAAGGGAAGCAATCTTTCCTTTATCGTCAGGCCGGTGAAATAAAGGTTCTAACCGGACTCAATTTATAAAACAGAGCGTGAGCGTGATTGAATTCAAATGATTTTATAATTCCGGAAATCAAATAACCTTCTGCCGGTTTTCTTTTCGTACCAATACAATAGCTTCTCCTTAAAAGAAAACTTTTTTTTCGAAATATCCAGGTCAATATCCCAATTTTTATCTTCAATTCTTTTTTTCATTACGGAAGGGTGTGCACCTTCAAAATGCTTTAGTGAATCGAATGCATTAAAGTCAAAAATTTCGCCCGATCGCCTTTCGATATTTGTGGGATCATTGATTGTGTCAAGCCATAACTCCTGAATTTTTTTCAGTTTTTCTTTCATTTTCCTTGGATTCTTAACCCATCCGTAATGATAAACCATGGCATCCACTGGCTTAACATTAATTTTTTTTACTCCACGCCTGAATCCCTGCGCGTCTCGATATGCATGAATACCTTTGTCATTCCGGATAATCCGCACTTCTTTATGATACCACTTCCGGCTATCCGCCACGTAATCATACGTTCCGTAAAAATGCAGATAATTAAAAAGTAAACCCTCCACCCGCTTGTCATCTTTATACAACAAAGAAGCACGGCGAATGGTATCATGATATTTTTCATGAATTACTTCATCCGCCTGAATGTAAAAAGCCCAGTCACTGTCTGGTGAAATAAGCTGAAATGCTTTATCTGTTTCGATTGCCAGCACCACCCCGCCTTTTTTGAGATTTTCATCCCAGACGGAATGATGGATTTTTATTTTGTCTGACTGGATAGATCGAATTAATTCTTCGGTATTATCTTCACTATTACCTACCAATACTATCATCTCGTCCACTACGGGTAAAATGGATTTGATCGCTTCTACTACAGGATAATCATATAAGACCGCGTTCCTTACAATTGTGAAACCCGATATTTTCATAATGTTTAAAATTGTATTTCTATTCCCAATGATAGATTGCTACTCGCAAAGAAAAGATAAATTATATGATTCCATCAAGAGTGAGAACGGGTAATGATTAAAAATGGTTGGTTACAGCCCAGACATTATTTAGCATTATATATTTAAATTGCAGGTTCTTTTTGTGCCAATGACAAATTTCATTCCTATATTTCCGTTAAATGTGGTTCTTTATCCGGGAGAGACTCTTAACCTGCATATTTTTGAACCCCGGTATAAAGAATTGGTTAAAGAGTGTTATAGTAGTAAAAAACCTTTTGGAGTTCCTGCCGTGATCAATGGCCATGTGGCTGAATTCGGAACTCTCGTTGCGATTGCGGAAATTGTAAAGGAGTACGAGAATGGAGAAATGGATATTATCACGAAAGGAACTATTGTTTTTCGCATCCTTGAGATCATCAAAAAAATTCCGGACAAACTTTATAGCGGCGCGATTGTAAATTATCCTGAAAATTCTGAAGCTTATCCAAGAAAAGATCTGATGCAGGCAGTCATAAAAGCGATTCGTGAGCTTCATCGCATATTGAATATCAGTAAGGATTTCCATAAACCAGATGAAGAACTAAGCGCCTATGATCTGGCGCATCATGCCGGATTATCGATTGAAGAAGAATATGAGTTGCTTGGATTATTCAGGGAAGAACAGAGACAGGAATACTTGAAGCGACATTTGGGAAAAGTATTGCCTGTAGTGGCTGAGATGGAGGTCTTGAAAGAAAGGATTATTCTGAATGGTCATTTTAAAAATTTATCTTCCTTCCGGTTTGAATAAAAACCCTTTCAAACAACTGAATAGATTGTAAATCATGCCCACTACCCTCTGTTTAGATTTTGGGAATACAAGGTTGAAATGGGCGGTTTTTACCGATGGGGAAATCCGGCATTCCGGCGTACTTCAAGGCGACGTATTTGAAGACCTGAATAAATGCCTGGAATTATACAATCCCGGCCGGAGCATACTTTCTTCCGTGGTGAATCACCCAATTGAAGTGGAAGAATTATTAAAAAATAAAACACAGTTTCATAAGCTGGACCATCTTTCGCGGGTGCCGGTGACGACACCAGTCGGAAAACCTGAAACGATCGGAGCGGACAGGCTGGCACTTGTAGTTGCAGCTTCACATTATTTCCCTGATAAGAATAATCTGGTCATAGGGCTTGGTTCCGCCATAACTTACAATT
>DATHNR010000094.1:0-6985 GCA_035485835.1 Puia sp. | reverse complement strand
ACTGGCATAAACATAAAGTGAGTGCAAGGCATTTTGAAGCCTATAAGAAATTAAAAAAGCGCATGCCCGTGGCCGTTGCATTGGGCGGAGATCCAATATATGCCTACGCCGCAACAGCACCATTGCCTGATAACGTGGATGAATACATGCTGGCGGGATTCTTAAGAAAAAAGAAAGTTGAACTCGTGCGTTGCCTTACACAGCCGGAACTGGAAGTGCCGGCCGATGCAGATATTATTATTGAAGGTTATGTAGATCCGGAAGAAGCGCCCATCTGGGAAGGACCCTTTGGTGATCATACAGGATATTATTCTTTGCCCGATTGGTATCCGTCATTTCATGTTACTGCTATCACACATAAAAAAAATGCTGTTTATCCCGCTACCATTGTCGGCATTCCTCCCCAGGAAGATGCCTGGCTGGGAAAAGCAACAGAAAGAATTTTTCTTGCGCCAATGAAAATGATGATGATTCCCGAAATCGTGGACATGGAAATGCCGGTGGAAGGTGTATTTCATAATCTGGTAATTGCACAGATTCATAAAACCTTTGCAGGGCATGGACAAAAAGTAATGAGCGCTATGTGGGGTGCAGGACAAATGATGTTCAATAAAATCCTGGTATTGGTAGATGAAGGTGTTTCGATTACCGATTATTTGTCACTCGCAAAATATGTTTTAGGAAATGTAAATCCTGCCACAGATATAACTTTTGCACAGGGGCCGATGGATGTATTGGATCATAGCTGCAGTAAACTGGGTTTCGGAGGAAAAATGTGCATTGACGGAACAAAAAAATTCGAAGAAGAAATTGATGAGCGATATGCAACCGATGCAGATATGTTTTTGCCTGACAACGACTGGCTGGCAGCATTTCCCGAAATAAAATCTGTGAACCGCCAATTGCTGGAAAGAGAAATTCCCTGTCTCATTGTATCAGTGTCGAAAACTCGCATAGGACAAATCCGGGACCTTCATATGGATTTTACAGAAAAAATATTCAGTGAATCCGGCGTGAAACTGATTCTTTATGTGGATGAAAATATTGATCCTTCCAATCTGCCCGTGGCTCTCTGGCGATTCTGTAATAACCTTGATCCCAAACGTGATTCCATTTTATTTCAAGGCAGGAGAGGAGATAAGATGGTCGCCTGCATGGGTCTTGACGGCACTACAAAAACGCTGGCACTGGACAATTTCCACCGTGACTGGCCCAATATCATTGTGGCCGATGAAAAAACAATCGAAGCTGTTGATAAAAAATGGGACCAGCTGGGTTTAGGAACATTCATTATTTCACCATCAATATCTTTCAGGGACCAGTTATATGGTGAAGAAGCCGTTGCGGCAGTTTAATATTAATGAGCATTGACAGACAAACTTTCTGCTTTCTTTCGTTTATATTCTGTCATATAATCGGAGAGTGCACAATGGTAAACGGATTTCCGGCCCTGGCTTGGATAGGCTGATTTTTTAGCCGGATCGTTTATAATTTCACTGGCAAACTTTGCGGCTTCCGCAAAAATTTTCCTAAATTCGATTTGCTCTTTGGTATAGTTTACTTTGCTGCGATCGGGGTATTTTGTAATAAAGGTTTTCCCGTTGATGATCTTATTCACCACGAGTTTTCCAATTCTTCCTGAAGTTCCCTGTACTATATAGTTGTCTTTAACTTCGGCCATTATTCTGTTTTTCGGAATAACGCCTTTTTCTCCACGATATTTTCTGGTCTTACGTTTTCTTACGTCTTTTTATGTCTTCTGTCGTCTAAAATATTGTTGTGCAATGGCTGTATGACGGCTGGTAAATTCTTAGATATAGCTTTTACCTTAAACAGCGCAACTCCTGCTCAAAACTGGTTCTCAATCGCAGTTAAATGATTGACAGACAAAGATTAGTTAAGAAAAACAGCAATTATATTTTGATATAAGTCGCCAAGCCCTAATTTTGCGCCCGGAGAGATGGCAGAGTGGTCTATTGCGGCGGTCTTGAAAACCGTTGAAGGTCAAACTTCCGGGGGTTCGAATCCCTCTCTCTCCGCCTTCGCCCACCGAAGCTTTAGCGCAGGTGGGCTTTTTCTTTTGTGGGCTTCGGCGGACGAAGTCCGCTAAAGAATGAAACCCCATTTTATTTACGTCAATTCACCAATTTTTGGACTAAAATGAAATATATTTTTGGTGAATGTAATATGTATATATCCTGAAATGTGCAGATGGTGATTATTACAAAGGTTGTACGAAAAATTTACGTGATCGATTCAATAGGCATTTAAAAGGATGGGTGGCGGCAACAGCATCCAAATTACCTTTAGAATTAATATTTTATTGCGCATTCATTGTCAAGTATAAAGCTTTTGAATTTGAAAATTATTTAAAATCCGGATCAGGTATCGCATTTATGCGAAAAAGACTGATTTAATTTTTATTGCTTGTTTTATGAATAAGATATAATAAATAATTAATTGAATGAAAGAACAGGTTTTATTGGATTTTCTCCAAAATAAAGTAAGTGTAGAAACCTTGGCTAACGACCTAAAAGGTTCGCAAGAACGGACAAGTTTCGATACGACAACTATGCATATCGAAGACCTTAAAAGTGAAGACTCATTTGAAATTACAAAAGGTCATTTGCTTCGTCTATGTAATGAAACACTGGCAGGAAAACTTTCAACTGAAGATTTGAATACTATAGCCTATAGTGTATTTACATCCGAGTTTTTCACTCACGATCAAAACGACGAAATTTTAGATCGTGTTCTTTTTGATTGGGATAATCCTGAAATAGGTTTTCCTCTAACATTGGCTAATATGGCGAAATGGAAAGAACTTTTAGAAACTGGCAATGATTTATTTGATATCAACGAACTAAAGCAACAGAAAAAAAATAATCGTTAATATTTGTTTCAAAAAATAGCTATATTTAATGATATTTAATGTTGCTCAAATCCCTTACCGTCCTATGTTTCAGCCGATTAATCAAATAAGAAATAACCGGAAGTAAATGGCTAAAATGAGCATTATTGAAAAAGTTAAATAATTGAAAGCTGACAATTTAGGTTCAACGAATATATCGGCGGAGTGTCCCCTCTCTCCGCCAAACAAAAATGAAAGTGAGCGAAGCGAACGGGCATTTATCTTATTTGAAGCCTCCCCAAACGGGATGGCCATAGGCCAATCCTTCTATCCAACAGCCGTTTTTTTACTTGCATTGATAGCCCTATATACGCATTATTAAAAAAATAATTATAGAGATCAAAAAGGCACCATCAAACGCAGACTTATATTTCTGCCCAGATCATCCATATAATACCGGAACCTGTTCAAATAATCCCGGTAAGAAACATTGGTCAGATTGGTTACTGTAAGGTTGATATCGATATATCTTTTATAAAAGGGGACTGAACATCCGGCTTCCATTCCCCAGAGATCGTAGCCCGGCGGAGGGGCCACATAATCACTATTGGGAGGTACACGGGTTTGCCTCGATACTGCCAGATTACCAACACCAATAAAAAAGCTTTTCCATTTGCCCGTTGAATCCCAATGATACCGGATTGAATTATCGTAGCGATCAGCAGGAATATTTATCAGCCATTCATTGGTAGTTTTGTTTCGGGCCCGAACGATAGAAGTTTTTGAAACTAAACGAACATGCTTTGTTATATCATAAGTAATGTTCAGATCCAAACCTTCAAATAATGCATTCACCTGCGTATAAGTAAATGCCGGAAATGCGCCCTGGATGGTTTGTACCGGAAGACTATCAGGCTTTAAATAAATGTAGTGATGAAAATAATTGACATAAAATCCGGCTTCAAAAGAAATCTTTTCTCCGCCAAAAATGAATGACAGGTTATTGTTGTATGCTTTTTCCAATGTCAGTGAAGAATCACCGATCTCAAATGAAGCTGCACTTTGATGAATACCATTGGCAAAAAGTTCTATGACCTGTGGAGGACGCCAGGCAGTTCCAAAATTATACATTGCCGAAAAATGATCGCTGAACTTATATTCGGCACCCAGATTCACCGTCGCATTCTGCCAGTTGTAAATGGGTTTGTTCTCGATGGTGGGATTTGTGGGATCCAGCGCATAGGCCTGCAACCACCGGTAATCATATCTGACTCCCCCTTCAAAAATCCATTTTCTTGTTTGAAACTTCTCTATCGCATAAACACCTCCGCCATAGTCCAGGAAATTAGGAATAAGTTGCTGATAACTTGTTCCCTGTTCAATATTACTGTGGGTAATAAAATTAAATCCAATGCTGCCCACAATTTTGTTTTTAATTGCAGGATGCTCCCAGGCCAGGTCAACAGTTTGCGTATTCAACTGGAAATTCAAATCGGGAATATTATTTGCATTCAGCGAATCATTAAAAGATACGTCCGCATCATATTCTTTTCTTACATCTCGCTGAAAGGCATAAGTGCCTTCAATTCTTCCCATGTTTTTTGAAAGGTCAATATATCCGCTGGTTTTAAATAACTGATGGTTGACCGTTTGATATGGCCTTACGATGCTATAAGTAAATCCTGCCGTATCAATCGGCTGGCTTCTTGCAAAAGCTGCATACAGATCTTCTATCGATCCCACAACAGATGCCGTTGCAATACCGATCTTCGTATTGAACATGCTATAATATAACTGCATGCCATAATGCATTTTATTATACTGAAGGGTAGCTGAATAATCATCTTCATCAAATCCTGTATTACCCAAATAATAATCAGCAGCCTGTGCATTGCCTGCTTTTCGTAAAGTGCCCTGCAGACGCCAGCTAAGTCCTTCCAGTTTATCTCCAAATGCCTGTTCAATCATAGCTGAACCGACGCCAACACGTCCATTGGTCATGGCAACAAGGTTTACATTTCCATCAACACCTGGCGTTCGCGGCATGTCTGCAGGATCTACCAGCACCACTCCGCCTATGGCATCAGAACCATACCGTATGCTTGCAGGCCCTTTGATTACTGAAAATTTTGTTGCGATGAATGGATCGATTTCAGGTGCATGATCATTACCCCATGTTTGTCCCTCCTGTCTGACACCATTATTTACGATCAATATCCGGTTACTATAAACACCATGGATAACCGGTTTGGAAATATTCGGTCCGCTCTGAAGACTATTTACACCGGCGATATTTTTAAGTGACTCACCAAGAGATAAACCCCGCGTTTCTTCCATCGCAAGTCCACCAATGGTATCCTTCACTTCAACCGTTAATTCATTTTTCTTCAGGATTCTCGAAGTAATGGTAACACCGGTTAATAATTGGGTCTGGTTTATAAGGACAAAACCAAATGCAGTATTGTCCCTGATCGTAAGAGTAGTGTCAATGGATTTGTAACCCACGTAGCTGATCCTGATTTCAAACCTGCCTGCACAAAGATTTCGAATAATGAAATCACCATTGCTCTCCACCTGAATCTGGCGGTTGATTTGCCTGATAAAAACGGATACTGAACTCAGGTCAGGATTGGAAGAATCGCTTAGTGAAATACTGCCTTTGATAACCAGCGTACATGACAATTGTTGAGAATAGGATAACAAAGAACTGAGCAGGCTAAACAATATCAGGAACCAATGTTTTTTTATAGTCATGATGTAAGCATAATGAAGACCGTCAAAAATTAATTTTGACGGTCTTTTGAAGAATGATTATTTTCTGGAAAACACATAGGCAATTCCAAGCGAAGCATTGAATGAAGTCAGGGGTTGATGATATTCAGTTATCTCCCGGCCGGCATTGTTGACCCTGCTTGAATTGTTGATCGTAAAATCCGGGTCTGTATAAAAATAATCGGCCTTCAGATTTATTGCAAGGCAACCCGTTATTTCGTATCGTAACCCGGCTCCTGCATCAAAAGCGAAGCTGGTTTTGGAAGAAGAATACTGAACCACCGGAGTATCAAAAACTCCTCCGTCTTCAATGGTCACCGTGATCTGGGGTGTTGACGCGTTGGATATTCCGATTAGCCCTCTGGCAGTCAGGGAGAGTTTTTTTGCAATCTGTAATTGATAATACAATCCCGGCATGATACTCCATATTTTATAATCGGTATGAGTAAGTCTTGTCGTATCCACATCAAATGATTCTTCATATCCATAAGAAAGCGAATCCATTCCATGGAGATTGTACGAACCATATTTAAACATACCGCCAACAGCAAAATGCTTTGAAAAAAACCAGGCGCCATCGATGGCGAAAAAACCACCTGTATTGGCATATCCGCTCTGGTCACCGACTGTTCCTTCCAGGCTGGTGAGTGAGGTAGCGGTGGAGACTTTCCCCCAATTGCCAATCGGAAAAGAAGCACCTCCATTTAATCCGATGAAGCTGTTTCCCTTCTCCTGGCCCCGGCAGATAATAACAGGGGAAAAAGCAATCATGAATAATAATATTTTTATTGATTTCATAATATTTCATTTAGTTGATTTCATTCCACTTTCAATTATTGAATACTAACCGCATATGTCACATCCAGGTCGGTAGATCCCGGATCATAAGTTCCATTCTTTGCATTGGGCTGATGTCTCAAAACCACTCTCAAAATTCCAGAGCTGGCAGCACCTGTAACAAATTGATCCGTGAGACCAATCTGCAAAGGGGGACTATTCGTATCCATATCCGTTCTGGATACCGTCAGATTTAATGCAGTTCCAGGAGGACTTAGTATTTCATTGACAGATACACCGCCTGCCGTTGTATCGGAAGCAGGTAAACCGGTATTCCAGTCTGCCATGGGAATATTTGGCGTCGTATTACTGATGATCACATTTGCAGAAGCAATGGGAGAGACCTGAAAAAAGAAAAGATGATAATTTTCCCTTTGTTTGATTTCAACACTTACAGTATCCCAGGGAGTTTTTGTTTCATCGAAAATAAAAACCTGTCCGTTATACGTAGTATTGGCTTTGAGATTTAATTTAGCCAGGTTGACATAAGTTGAATCTGGCTGGTAAGTTCCTGATGTAGGACTT
>DATHNR010000093.1:0-3085 GCA_035485835.1 Puia sp. | reverse complement strand
AAAAATTACTGATCAAATCCGACCCCGGCACAAGGTATAGCTACTCTGGGGAGGGTATTAATTTATTGCAGTTTGTATTAGAACAGATTACTGGAAAAAATCTGGAAACCATAGCACAGGAAAAGGTTTTTCAACCACTGGGGATGAATCACACAAGCTATATATGGCAAAACAGTTTTGATTCAAATATTTGTTATGGTCACAACATAAAAGGAAAACCTTATGAACCGCATAAGAAAAAAGTGTCGAGTGCTGCCGGCTCAATGACAACGACATTAGATGATTTTACAAAATTTTATACGGCATTCATCAACCATAAAAATCTGACCGAAAAAAGTTTTGATGAAATGACGAATACACAGGTTCTTATCAAATCAAAAGCACAATTTGGTCCGCTTGCGGTTGTGGATGGTACGGACAATGATAACATTCAACTTGGTTATGGCCTGGGTGTTGGTGTATATCATACAATTTATGGCAGGGCATACTTTAAAGAAGGACATGATGATGGCTGGGGACATTATTCCGTTGCCTTTCCGGATAAAAAGATCGCAATGATTATCCTGACGAATAATGACAATGGGGAAAGTATTTTCAAAGCATTACTTGAATATGCGATTGGCGATTCTTATATGCCCTGGAAATGGGAAACTTATATTCCTTACGATAAAAAGAAATAACGGCACAGTGGATACCGCGCCTGATATACGAATTTCATAAAATAAAAAAGCCTCTGACTTTATCAGATGCTGAACCAAACCTGGTACCATGATATGTATTAAGCAATGAAAATAATATTTCAACTCGCCGCCATCCTGTTCCTTTCAGCAAATGCCTTTTCACAGGAAATAACGGATACAGTAGCACTAAGACAATCCCTGGATAAAGCTACAGCCGCGATCAGGAAAGCTTTTGAAAATGGTGACGCGGTTTTGGTCGGAAAACTGCATAGTCCTAATGTGATTAAATATTTTGGTGGCAATCATGTAATCGTGGGCAGAGACGCGGTGGAAAAGCAGGCGAGAGACTGGTTTCAAAATTCAAAGGTTGAATTCATTGAGAACACTGTTGAGAATACTGTCTTTGTGGGGAATATTGCCATACAAACCGTGATTTTTTCAATTAAGACGACACCGAAAAATGGAGGGAAATCTTCGATCGGCAGGGGCCGTTCCATGGTCATTTATATTCAGGATAAAACCAGTCCGACCGGATGGTTATCATTGCGGGAAATTGCACAGGAGGCACCCCCTAAATAACTAAAAAAGCCTCTGACTTAATCAGAGGCTCTGTGATCTTCTCTGAACTCCTTCGCTGAAGCTTCGGAGTTCGAAGTGGTGTGGAGCGGGATTGACCAAACATAAAATCCGCATCACACCTCTAATAAAAATAAATAACGGAAAAAAGTTACTATTTCCTGCGAAGACGATAACCATATCATATATGCTCCAGGATAAAAGTGGGGTCTATTTTTAATTTCTTATATGCATGTTTTAGAAATTCCAGGTCGGGCTTTCTTTTCCCATTGAGTATTTGAGATAATTTGGGTTTACCTACCTCAAGAATCTCAGCCATTTCGCCCTGAGAAATCTTCTTCTCTAACATAACCAGCTTTACCATATCAGGCAGATTAGCCGGTTTATAATTAGGTCTTAGTTCCAATGTTTCATCCTCAAACAATTCAGCAGCTTCGGCCATTCCGCGTAGTCTCTCGAGTTGTGATTTGTTCAAATTAGCTTCTCCCTTATTCATCAGTTCATAGATTCCTGCCATGGTTTCATGGTATTGCTTTTTGGAAGTGATAACGATTTTCTTCTTCATGGTTTCAATTTTTGAAAGTAATCCTACTGGCGTCTATTAAATCATATTCTTTATGTGTACCTATAAATAAAATAAAAACCGTTCGTACTTTAAAAAATATTAGCGCGATCAAACGATAATGATTTCCCTTAATGTTGAAGATATATCGGTCATTTCCAACTGAATCAACACTATTAAATGATTTTTTTATTTCATTAAAATTCTTCCAGTCATTTTGCTTTGTTATATCGTACCAGTTATCCAATGCATTCTCAGAATCAGGATAGGACCTTATAAATTCTTTAAGGGTGGATTTAGCGATGATTACCATATAATTCGACCGTTACAAAATTAGATAAATTATTTCATTTATTGAAAATTATTTCAATAAATGAAATAATCAAAAAAAGGGTTAACAACGTTACAAGGATTTCAAGTTAAACTGCGGTTTTCAAAAAATCATGTGTAAAACACCCTTTCCATGGAAGAGGAATCTGATAGAGGAGAAATCAATTAAAGTTAAATAGGCGGTTTTGTACAGTTTGTGCCAACAAAAAAGCGATTATGAAATTTGTTTCATAATCGCCTAACCTGTCTGTGGTGTGGGGCGGGATTGAACCGCCGACACAAGGATTTTCATTGGCTGAGGTTTTTTAGTACAAATTACGGATTCATTAATGACAGAGACATGCGTTAAAGGTTAAGTCGAATCTTCCATCTGTAACTACTACAGAATCACTGGGGGAGTTATACAATGCTGAATAGTTATTGTCAGAGATACTTCATTCAGCAACTAACGTAAACTGGATAGGTAGCTTGTTTATAGAATCTTATGAGTAAATATGAAAACCCAATTCATCACAACCACTTGTCCCATAACTACATTGGTAATATGGTATCCAGATCTCGCCATTAACCTTACAACCAAACGTGTTCTTCCCTTCCTGAGTCGCAGGTGGTAATATATTTGGCGGTGGGGAACTCTTTTTTGGAATTATTTATACCGTTGGTTAGAAAACCACCACAACAAAGTAATACCGATAAAGAGAAAGGTTAACGTGACCCATTGGGGTGCCTTGTCGATCAGGATGATACCGACAATAGTACTTACGGCGCCAACTATCTGTAAGGCTAATAATGTTGACTTACTCATTTAGGAAAGGGGAAAGGTACCTAAAATGGAATTTAAATTTTCTAAACCATAAATAACGAATTCATGAAAAAAGATTCACAGACGAAATCTTGTCATACACGATGAAAATTGATGACAATAGCAAATGTTTGC
>DATHNR010000092.1:0-8874 GCA_035485835.1 Puia sp. | reverse complement strand
CACCCTGCCTGATTCTTTCCGAAATCCCGCCAAAATTTGGGGGAGTATCCTGACCTGAAATATTTGCAGAAGTGGAAACGATTGGCTTGCGGAATCTTTTTATCAATTGCCGGCAAAAATCTTCCTGCACAATTCGTATGGCCACTGATCCGTCTTCACTTACCAGATTCTCCGCAAGGCCAAGGGCGCCTTCATATATTACTGTTGTGGGCTTTGTTGTTTTGCTAAGGTAATCCGCTATATAAGGTTCCGGATGGCTTGTGTAACGATATATATCATTATTATCCGACAATAAAACAATCATGGATCTGGTTTCAGGTCTTTGTTTGAGAAGAAAAATTTTTTGTACTGCGTCCGGATTAGTAGCATCGCATCCGATTCCCCAGATGGTATCAGTGGGATATAATATAATTCCCCCGCTGCGAAGGGTTTCCAGGCTATGAATGATATCAGTTTCAAATTCCAACAATTGATTTTCGGTAAAAATACCAAATGATTTAAAATACAAAGAGATCAATCATTTTAGATTAAGACATCAGTCTTATGTTTGCAAAAAATATATCTGATGGAACTTAAAGCGAGGATTGAAGAAGTATGGAAGAACAGGGAATTACTAAAAGATCATACATATACTAAAGCCATTGAGGCTGTAATTGAGGAAACAGATAAAGGTCGATTGCGTGTGGCCGAACCTGACGGAAATGACTGGAAAGTGAACGAGTGGGTGAAACAAGCTATCCTTTTGTATTTCGGTATCCGGCAGATGAATACGTGGACGGTAGGTCCTATGGAGTTTTATGATAAGATGGCATTGAAAAAAGATTACGCGGCCCTGAATGTACGGGCTGTGCCGCATGCCATTGCCCGTTATGGAGCTTATCTTGGAAAAACGGTTGTACTCATGCCAAGTTATGTGAATATAGGAGCCTATGTTGATGAAGGAACGATGGTGGATACATGGGCTACAGTGGGAAGTTGCGCACAAATCGGAAAAGCTGTTCATCTGAGTGGAGGAGTTGGTATCGGCGGTGTGCTTGAACCTCTTCAAGCTGCTCCTGTGATTATTGAAGACGGCTGTTTTATCGGTTCGAGGTGTATAGTGGTTGAAGGAGTAAGGGTTGAAAAAGAAGCTGTATTAGGAGCCAACGTGGTCCTGACACAAAGCACAAAAATCATCGATGTTAGCGGCAGTTCGCCTGTTGAATATAAAGGCCGGGTTCCCGCACGCAGCGTGGTGATACCTGGATCCTATACTAAGAAATTCCCTGCGGGTGAATATCAGGTTGGCTGTGCCCTGATTATTGGTCAGCGGAAAACTTCCACCGATTTGAAAACAAGTCTCAATGATGCATTGAGAGAATTTTCTGTTGCAGGATGAAAGGAAGTATGGGAGTATGGGAGTATGGGAATGTGATTTTCAAATTCCCATACTCCCATACTAAAACAGGTTACTACATTTAATTAGAGTAATACAAGTTGGGATTATTCCTCTCCGCCGCTTCAATTTCAGTATAGTCGGAAAGAATGTCGGCTTTGCTTTTTCCAATGCAAACATCGTGTTCAAAATGTACGGACACACTATGGTCTACAGTTCGAACTGTCCACCCATCAGGTTCTGTAAATACTTCACGTTTTCCCAGATTGATCATAGGTTCGATAGCCAGTATAAGACCTTCCCTCATTTTAATGCCGGACCCTCGCTTGCCATAATTTGCTACCTGAGGATCTTCATGCAGACTTCTGCCTAACCCATGACCCACCAGTTCACGTACAACCCCGTAACCATATTTTTTTTCCGTGTGTTCCTGAATGGCAAAAGAAATATCCCCTATCCTATTGCCCGCAATTGCTTTTTCAATTCCCTTATATAAAGATTCTTTCGTTACGCGAATTAGTTGCGCGACTGCAGCTCCGGGATTGCCGATTGCGAAGGTATAAGCATGGTCACCATGAAACCCGTTTTTTAAAACCCCGATATCGATGGTAATAATATCGCCTTCTTTCAATTCATTTTCATTAGGAAATCCGTGAACGACAACATCATTAACTGAGATGCAGGAATTATAAGGATAACCATGATAATTTAAAAAAGAAGGAATGCCAACATGATCACGAATAAAACTGCCAATGAAATTATCCAGTGAAAGCGTAGTAATTCCGGGCTTTAATAGTTTAGCGGTTTCTGTAAGTGTTTTACTAACCAGCAAAGCGCTTTCCCTCGCCAGTTCAATTTCTGCTTTCGTTTTGTGGTAAATCATCCTAGATCACCGCATTGGTAACCGACTGACGGCCCTGAATACGGCCTGACTTCATCAGTCCGTCATACTGACGCATCAGCAGCTGGGTTTCTATCTGCTGCAGGGTATCAAGAATTACAGCTACCATAATCAGTAGAGAAGTTCCTCCGTAAAATGCTGCAAAACCCTGTGTAACACCTGCACGTTGCGCAAATCCGGGAAGAATTCCAACAATTGCCAGTAAAACTGCTCCAGGAAGTGTAATCTTATCCATCACGGAGCCAATAAAATCTGCAGTTGGCTGACCTGGTTTTACCCCGGGTACAAAGCCATTGTTGCGTTTGAGATCATCAGCTACCTGCTTCGGATTAAATATAAGAGAAGTATAAAGGAAAGTAAATCCAATTACGATGATTCCATAAAAAATCATATGAACATAATCGCGCGGATCTGAAAATATTCTTGAGATGCCTTCTTTGTTTTCAAAACTGGTATAAGAAATTAAGGTGGGCAGGAACATAATGGCCTGCGCAAATATGATAGGCATTACACCGGCACTATTTACTTTTAAAGGAAGAAACTGGCGGGCTCCCCCAAACTGACGGTTACCCACAATCTGTTTGGCATAGTTTACCGGCACTTTCCTTACACCCTGAATTAATACAATCAAACCCATGATCACTGCAATGAGTATGGCAACTTCAATAACAAAAAGAAGAATACCACCACTGCCGTTTACTGCTTTGGACTGAAATTCGCGGGAGAGGGCTCCCGGAAAACGTGCGAGGATACCAATCATGATAATGATGGAAGTACCGTTGCCCAATCCTTTATCTGTAATTTTTTCACCAATCCACATAACGAATAATGTACCCGCAGTGAGCAGAATGGGAGTTGTGAGCCAGAAAAAAGCGCTGAAACTGTCGATGATCGCATCACGGCCCATCGTTTTCAAATAACCCACATATGCATAAGCCTGTGCAAAAGTCACAATGACCGTGAGGTAGCGGGTCCACTGATTGATTTTCTTTCTGCCACTTTCACCGTCTTTTTGAATTTTTTGCATTTGAGGCACCAGGATGCTCATCAACTGCATGAAGATGGAAGCGGATATATAAGGCATTATACCCAGGGCGAGAATAGAAGCCTGTGAAAAAGCACCTCCGGAAAACGCATCGATCAATCCGAGTGCTCCGGTTTTAGCACCACTCAGGCTTGCCAGTTTGTTTGGATCTATTCCAGGCAAAACAATATAAGTACAAAATCTGTAAACCAGTAACAAAGTAAGCGTCACCAGGATCTTACTTTTCAATTCCGGAATACTCCATATATTTTTTAAAGTATCAAAAAATTTCTTCACGTTCTTCGTAATTATTTAGGAACTGCTGCAAGCAAAAAAGACGATCGGAATCGTCTGTGCAAGTTAATAACTATTTTAGGATTTAGCACCCATTACAGGCTTCTTCAGCTTTATGATTTCGAGTGAACCGCCAGATCCTTCAATCGCCAGTTTTGCTTTTTCGCTCACTGCGTTTACTTTGAAATTAAGTTTGGATTTCAGTTCCCCATTACCCAGGATTTTAACCAGATCAGTGCGGGAAATTAGTCCGTTTGCGTATAAATTAGCAGCCGAAATCTCCTTAATATCATATTTCTCAGCTAGTTGTTCGATCTGGGAAAGATTGAACACCACATAGGATATACGGTCAGGGTTTTTGAAACCACGTTTTGGTAATCTGCGTTGAATTGGCATCTGTCCACCTTCGTGCGCCATTTTGCGCTGATAACCGGCACGACTCTGTCCCCCTTTGTTACCCTTGGTTGAAGTTCCTCCCTTACCGGAAGCTTCACCACGACCAAGTCTTTTTTCCTTATGCGTTGAGCCTTTTGCCGGCTTGATGCTATGTAAGTTCATCATTGTTGATTTGAAAATTTGACTCCGCCCGCTGGCGGATAAAAATGTTTTCCACACTCTCACATTCTCACACTCTCACACTCTCACACTTATTTTTATACCTCTTCCACTTTTAACAAATGCTCCACCGTTCTGATCATACCAAGCACCTGAGGTGTTGCTTCAATTTCTCTCGGGTTATGCAGCTTTTTCAAGCCCAGAGCCTGCAAGGTCAATTTTTGTCTTTCCGACCTGTCAATGCCGCTTTTTATTTGTGTAATTCGTAACTTTTTCATTTCCTTCTTATTTATTCCGGTTTATCCGTTGAATACTTTCTTCAATGAAAGGTTTCTGGTTCTTGAAACCTGTATGGGTTCTCTCAATAAGCCAAGCGCTTTAAAAGTAGCTTTTACAACATTGTGCGGATTTGCGGATCCCAGCGACTTAGCAAGCACATCCGTAATGCCAGCGCTTTCTAAAACGGCACGCATGCTTCCACCGGCGATAACACCAGTACCGTGTGCAGCGGGCTTGATCAGCACTTTTGCTGCACCTTCCTTAGCCAGCTGATCGTGTGGAATTGTTCCGTGCATCACAGGAACCTTTATCAGGTTTTTCTTTGCATCTTCAATTCCTTTTGTAATGGCTTCCTGTACTTCTTTGGCCTTTCCTAAACCATGACCAACCACACCGTTTTCATTTCCGACTACCACGAGTGCGGAAAAACTGAAAGCACGTCCACCCTTAGTGGTCTTTACCACGCGATTGATGGAAACTACTTTTTCTTTCAGCTCCAGGTCCCCGGCTTTGATCTTAGATATACTAGTTGTTGACATGATAATTATTTACGAATAAACTGTTTAAATATTTAAAATTGAAGACCGCCTTCACGGGCTGCTTCAGCAATGGCTTTCACTCTTCCATGATACAAATTACCACCGCGGTCAAATACTACTTTCTGTATTCCCAACTCGGTCGCCTTACGTGCAATCGTCAAGCCAACCAGTTTGCTTTTTTCGGTCTTCGTTACTTTCTGCGCAACAATATCTTTATCACGTGAAGAAGCTGCAGCAAGGGTTGTTCCATGATCATCATCAATCAGCTGCGCATAAATTTCGCTATTGCTTCTGAAGACAGACAAACGTGGTTTGTCGGCACTTCCTGCAACTTTTTTGCGAACGCGATATCTGATTTTCTGTCTTTTTATAAGCTTATCCATCTCTTTGAATTTGAAAATTTGATCTTTAACTTCCACTCTGAATATTTCTTCACTCTCACACTCTCACACTCTCACACTATTTTCCCGCTGCCTTACCCGCCTTCTTCCTTACAATTTCGCCTGTGTACCTGATACCTTTCCCCTTATACGGTTCAGGTTTACGTAAACCACGGATCTTGGCGGCAACCTGCCCTATAAGTTGTTTATCTGTCCCCTCCAGCATGATTTTAGGATTTTCCCCTTTTTCCTGTGCTGTTGCCAGTTTCAGTTCTTTAGGAATCTCAAAAATGATATTATGAGAATAACCCAGGGCGAGATCCAGCAGGTTTCCCTGGTTGGATGCTTTAAAACCGACACCAATCAGTTCAAGTTGTCTCTTATAACCTTCTGTAACTCCCTTTACCATATTCGACAATAATGAACGATACAAACCATGCAGTGCGCGATGACGTATCTGATCTGTAGGTCGTGAAATTTCAATCTTGTTTTCTTTCACTTCCACCTTGATATCACGGTCGATAGCCTGCTTCAGTTCCCCTTTCGGACCTTTTACCGTCACTGTATTATCGGTACCCACAGTAACTGTAATTCCGCTGGGAATGAGAACCGGCTTTTTTCCTATCCTGGACATATTTTCTAATTTGAGAATTTAATCCCGATATATTCGGGAGAAATAATTGTTGACGTTCAATCTCACACTCTCACACTTTCTTAATAAACATGACAAAGAACCTCTCCACCCACATTCTGCGCTTTTGCATCTTTATCTGTCATTACACCTTTTGATGTAGATACAATAGCGATTCCCAAGCCGTTCTTTACACGTTTAAATTCAACGGGACTCGCATACTGCCGCAGACCAGGACGACTCACTCTTTCCAGGCTCCGTATGGCAGGCTCCTTAGTGGATGGATCGTACTTTAGTGCGATCTTGATCACGCCCTGTTTGCTATCGTCCTCAAATTTATATTTGAGAATATAACCCTTGTCGTACAAAATTTCTGTCATACGCTTTTTCAGGTTCGAAGCAGGAATCTCTACTATCCGGTGATTCGCCATTTGCGCATTACGGATTCTTGTGAGAAAATCTGCTATAGGATCTGTTACCATTTTTTATCTATTAAAGTCTTTATAAATTTTATCGATGACGGTTGACAGATGACAGTCTTTTATTCGAGTCTCCGTAAAAAATACGGTCATCGGTCATCGGTCATCCCGATTACCAGCTCGCTTTTCTAACACCCGGAATCTTCCCCTGCAACGCCATGTCCCGGAACATATTCCTGGATACACCGAAGTAGCGGATATAACCACGTGGTCTGCCTGTTAACTGGCAACGGTTTTTCAAACGCACCGGAGATGCATTCTTCGGAAGCAGATCAAGTGCTTTATAATCGCCCGCAGCTTTTAATGCAGCACGTCTGTCAGCATATTTTGCAACCATCTTTTCCCGTTTCCTTTGTCTGGCTTTGACTGATTCTTTGGCCATGAATTTTTATTAATTGATTTAAATTCAGCTTAATTAATTGGTATCCTCTTTTTTTGCATTCCTGAAAGGCATTCCAAGTGCTTTCAACAATTCAAAAGCTTCTTCATTACTCTTTGCCGTAGTAACAAACGTAATATCCATTCCCGTAATCTTGTTCACTTTATCAATATCCACTTCCGGGAAAATGATTTGTTCTGTGATACCCATGGTATAGTTCCCGCGACCATCAAATGCTTTTTCACTCACACCTTTAAAATCACGTACGCGGGGAAGGGCTGCAGCAACCAGGCGATCCAGGAATTCATACATCTTTATTCCGCGCAGCGTTACACGGGCTCCAATTGGAATTCCCTTCCGTAATTTGAAATTGGAAATATCCTTTTTTGAAATCGTAGATACTGCTTTCTGGCCCGTTATGGTTGTCAGTTCTTCAATGGTGATGTCCACCAGTTTCTTATCAGATACAGCACCGTTAATACCACGGTTCAGACAGATTTTTTCCAGTTTAGGCGCCTGCATAACTGATGTATACCCGAATTTTTTAACCAATGCGGGAATAACTTCCTTCTTGTATTTTTCTGCCAGGCGGGCAGTGTATTTCGTCGTGCTCATTATTTAATTACCTCCCCTGATTTTTTAGCTATACGAATAAGTTTTCCATTTTCTCTGGTACGTTTTACTTTAGACGGACCGCTGGTTTTAGCATCCCAAAGCAGCACATTCGAAATGTGAATGGGTGCTTCCAGTTTTAGGATTCCACCCTTTGTATTCTGGGCTGAAGGCTTGGTATGCTTTGTAACGACATTAACTCCTTCAATCAACACTTTCGATGTATCCGGAAATACTTCCAGCACCTTGCGTGATTTTTTAAGGTCTTTATCGTCCCCTGAAATTACCACCACTTTATCACCCTTCTTTATATTGAATTTGGGTTTGAATCTGCTGTCCATTGTTCCTTTTTTACGCTGAACGCTTAACGCTTAACGCCAAACGCTTCTTTATTAAAAATTACTTTCTTTATACTATTTTACTTTCTCTTCTCTTATTGGAACGCGTTAAGCGTTAAGCTTTCCGCGTTCAGCTTTAAAGAACTTCCGGTGCCAGCGAAATAATTTTCATATATCCCTTATCACGAAGTTCACGGGCAACAGGTCCGAAAATACGCGTACCTCTTGGTTCATCACTCGGGTTCAGTAATACCACTGCGTTATCATCGAAACGGATATAAGAACCATCTTTCCGGCGTAGTTTGTTCTTGGTACGAACTATAACAGCTTTAGTCACGGTTCCCTTCTTGATACCTCCGGCAGGCAGTGCATCTTTTACTGTTACTACAATTTTATCTCCGATTTTAGCATAATCCTGGCCGCTGTTTCCCAATACACGGATGCACAAAACTTCTTTGGCTCCACTATTATCTGCAACGTTTAGTCTGCTTTCCTGCTGTATCATGTAATACTTTTTATAGAATGAACATTATTTCGCTTTCTCCACTATTTCAACCAGGCGCCAGCGCTTGGTTTTACTTAATGGACGGCTTTCCATGATCCGCACCACATCACCGATACTGCACTCGTTCTTTTCATCGTGGGCATGAAATCTGGTCGTTTTTTTCAGGAATTTTCCATAAATCGGATGCTGTACTTTTCTTTCGACCGCAACAACTACAGTCTTATCCATTTTGTTGCTGCTGACAACACCGATTCTTGTTTTCCGTAAATTTCTATCTGACATAATACTAATTTGATATTTTTTAAATCAGCCCGCGGCCGGATCTAAATAAGACTTAGACTTTTTCTGTGGCCGGTTTCCCGATTTTTCTTTTGGTTAATTCTGTTTTCAGCCTGGCGATATCTTTTCTGATCATCCGGATATTTACCGGACTTTCCAGGGGTGATATGGCATGAGCAAATTCCAGTTTTTTTAAACGCTGTTCATCTTCACGTACCTTGGCATGGAGGTCTGTTTCACTCAGGTCTTTCAGGTTGTTTACAAAATCATTTCTCTTTGACATCTTTATAAATTTGAATTATAA
>DATHNR010000091.1:0-2311 GCA_035485835.1 Puia sp. | reverse complement strand
TAGGAGAACCTGGAACTTTCCGGCACAAGTAACAAAATCTTTTGTCCGGCTTTCAATTTACCACTTTTAAAAACCTCATCCACCATAAAATAAACAGAGGCGGCCCCGACATTTCCAAGTGTGCTAAGATTTATAACCCATTTTTCGTATGGAATTGGCGTACCGTTTTTAATCAGCTGGTCGTAAATTTTGGTGCGGAAGAAATCACTCGACATATGCGGAAGAAAGTAATCCACATCTTCCGGATCAAGGCCTTTTTCTTTGAAAAGCTTTGAAAGTTTAATACCGCCAAGCGGTACTATATTTTCACTTAAGAGTTTTACGTCCTGTTTAATACTCATGATGGATTTGGCCTGAATTTCTTCCGGCGTATAATCCAGGTATCCTTTGAGGTTTCCTGCTTCGAGTTTTTCACCGCCCATATACATACAGGCTTCTTTTTCATGCGCATAAGAAACACCTTCTATCCATTCAATTCGCAGACTAAAACCTGTCGTATTCTTTTCATCAGTCAACAAAAAGGCAGAAGCTCCGTCTGATAACATCCATCGCAGGAATTCTTTTTCGAATCCGATATAAGGATTGTCTTCCAATTCTTTGAGTTTCTTAGCCTCATCTTCAAATATCTCAGATTTAAGTGCAGCTGAAAATCGTTCTGATCCGGTCGCCACTGCATGATGTGCATCCCCGGTTTTTACAGACATATATGCATATTTGAGGGCATGCATCCCTGCACAGCATACACCTGAGGGTGAAACCACTTCTATTGCTTCTGTTTCTGGCAGTTCTCCGTGAACCATGACCGCATGGGATGGCATGATCTGATCGGGGGAAGAAGTGCCGCAAACCAGGAGATCGACGGCTTTGATTTGTTCCTTATCATTGTCCAGCATTTTACGGATGGCCAGGGCAGTCATTTCCGCATTGGTATGCGTGGGTTTTCCTTCTTTTGTCAGGGCATAAAACCGGTTCTTGATTCCATTATTGCGAAGAACTATACGCTTTGATTTGGAAGGACTTTTATTAATCAGGCCAAGGAACTCTTCCATTTCATCATTGGATACCGGTCCATTCGGGAAATAGGTCGCCGTTTTTGTGATATATACCTCTTTAAACTCCATCTTCATTACCGGATTAATTCACACCTGAATAATATTGTTTTTGTCTTCTAATTCGCCCGGATAGAAATGGTTTGAAAAAAATCGCGTCTACCGTAAGGATAATCGGGGCTGCTATAAATAGCGCAATTAAAAGATAATATTTGAATGCAACAAGCCAGGCATCTCTTTTTTTGCGCTTTGAAATGATGCCTGCCCAGACTTTAAATATCTTTCTCGCTTTGCTCTCAATAAACATCAAAGCATATTTCACCGGGACAGCACCCTGCTTTACCATTTCATCCTGAAATCCCTGCCAGTTACCTTTTTCAAGATATGGAATGGCAGCTTCACCATAAGTTTTTGTATTTAGTATATCCTGCTCTGATACGCCGGGAATTGGAAATATATTTAAAAAACGTTCCTTCTTCGCTTTGAACATCCAGTAAAAGATGGTAACAAAACTTATAAAATTGTGATGACGGTCCACCAATGCCATATTACCAACCAGGGGAGCGTCCATGTTTTTTAATACCGGTTTAATCTTCTCCATGGCGCTCAGCCACATATTTCTGGCCCCTGTGATAGTAATGACAGGCGTATTTTTTGCCAGCTCCCTGAAACCCGGATCAAATAAAATAGTGTTGGAAGGTATGCTGGGTGAAAGAAACCATGCCTGGTATCCCAGGATGATCAGATCGTATTTAGATTCTTTAAAAGTAAAGGGCTGAAGTTTACCGGGTACCTGTAATACACAGTCGGGCATTACTGAAAAAAACGATTTACCAGTCCACGGAAAAGGATATGGCTGTTCGGGATATACGCGCAGCTTTTCCACCGAAGCGCCTGCCTGGGTAAAAGGGAGGGTAAAATGATCTATAATCTGTTCTAATTGGCCGGATTGCGAATAAAATACCGCTAATACTTTTTTGCCCATTGTAGGCTCGAAGTTAAGAAACCTCAAGCTTTAAAAACTTCGATTTTTTACTGTAACTGACCATGATTTGCTGCAGCTCATCCGGTAATGATTTGTAAGATTTCTGTATGAATTCACTATCCTTTTCCAGGTCATTTTTATAACCCAGAACACCCGGAGCGTGTTCCTGAATGATCAGCCTCAGGAAGCGGAATTCTGCATTTTCCGGATAGTTTATGATGGCTGCTTCCAGTAGTTTACGTCCCGACTTAAACAGGCGCAGCTTTATAGCCGGCGG
>DATHNR010000090.1:0-6789 GCA_035485835.1 Puia sp. | reverse complement strand
TTCGTATTTGAATGATCAATACCAATACCCTGATCTGGATCATCATCGCCTGGCTGATGATCATTTTTTTTGCCGGCATTGAGATTGCATTTGCCAATGCGAATCGGCTGACCATTGAAATAAGAAAAAAACAGGGTCTAAAACGCAGCATCCTTCTTTCTGGTTTTTTGGACACTCCAAGTCGTTTCATCAGTGCCTTGCTGATCGGATTCAATCTATTCCTTGTTATTTTTGGATTGCTGGTCGGTGAAACACTCTCACCTTTGTGGGAATTTATAATCAAGAAAACAGTAATACCCCAGGCGTGGGTGGATATTTTTCGCCTGATGTTTGAAACCTTAACATCCACACTTTTTATTCTTTTTTTCGGGGAGCTGATACCGAAGGCCTTTTTCAGGGCGAAAAGCGATAGCCTGCTTGATTTTTTTGCACCCGTAAGTAATTTCTTCTATAATATATTTTACCCCGTTTCAGTTTTTTTTACCCGGATCTCTGAATGGATATTGAAATATGTTTTCAATGTTCGTATCGATGAACGAAAGGATCTCTTCGCGAAGGCAGACTTAAGCAATTTTTTTCAGCAAACCGGCGAAACGGATGAACCGCAGCCGGAACTGAATACGGATCTCTTTGAAGCTGCGCTCTCCCTGCCTAAAGTTAAAATCCGTGAATGCCTTGTTCCCCGGAAAGAAATAGAAGGAGTTGATATCCGCATGAATATTGATGATGCACGTAAAAAATTCATGAACAGTAAATTGAGCAAGCTGGTTGTTTATGATGGTAATATTGACCATGTAATGGGTTATATACACCAACTGGATCTGTTCAAAGCGCCTGCTTTAATCCGGGATATCCTGCTTCCGATTCCTGCGGTACCTGAAAGCATGAGTGCTATTGACCTGATCAGCAAATTCAGTCGCGACAGAAAAAGTATTGCCTGGGTGGTGGATGAATTTGGCGGGACAGCGGGAATTGTAACTATGGAAGATCTTCTGGAAGAAATTTTTGGTGAGATACGTGATGAATATGATACTGAAGAATTTGAAGAAAAGAAATTATCCAACGAGGAATTTATTTTTGCAGGAAGACTTGAACTCGATTATCTCAATGAGAAGTATGATATGGATTTCCCGGAAAATGAGTCCGAAACCCTTTCAGGTTTTATCATTAACCGCCATGAAGCCATTCCCAGATTAAAAGAACATATTATTATCGACGATTATGAGTTTGAAATACTCAGTGTAAGCGATACCCGCATAGAGATGGTAAAGATGAAACTCCTCAAATAAGCCTAAGCCCAAAGACAAAAACCTCTTTTTGGATCCCAGCCTCTTGTCTTAATTGGCTAAATATTTTTGTGGAAATTTATAAAAAGTTTTAGGCTTTAGGCTTTAAGCTTTTGGCTTAGGTATTAAGTTCATTTCAATTTACCTTTGCGACGCCTTAATAAATGGCAATCCAGTGTACAATGGCTTTAAACTTTTTTAAGAGAACCCCGGGGCAGGCAGAAATGTCATTTATCGAACATCTTGAAGCATTGCGCTGGCATATCGTACGTTCTGTACTGGCTGTCGTGGTGCTGGCTGTTTTTGCTTTTATTAAAATTGACTGGATATTTGAGCATATCATTATGGGACCGCTAAAACAGGATTTCCTGTCAGTGGTCGGGCTGTGTAACCTGAGTCATTTCCTTCATATCGGTAATACACTTTGTTTGCCTGCCGCCAATGTGCAGCTGCAAACAACAGCCTTTGGATCTCAGTTTATTTCCAGTATAACGATTGCATGTGTTTGTGGATTTATTATTGCCTTTCCTTATATATTCTGGGAGTTCTGGCGTTTTGTTAAGCCGGCGCTTTCTCCCAAAGAAATTAAAAGTTCCCGGGGTTCAATATTTTTTGTAACCTTTTTTTTCATGTTGGGAATTGCTTTCGGATATTTCCTCCTTGCCCCTTTTACTTTTAGTTTTCTTTCCAATTATAAGCTCGGAATGAGTGGTATGCTTATTACAAGGCCAACACTGGATGATTATCTGGACAATCTGTTGGACATCCTGATTGGATCAGGAATAGCGTTCCAATTACCCCTGATCAGTTATGTGCTCACTCATATCGGACTGATCACTCCAAACTTTCTCAGGGAATATCGCAAATATGCCTATGTCGCCATCCTGTTTGTGGCTGCGGTAATTACTCCCTCACCCGACTGGATGAGTCAGACGATTGTTGCACTGCCTCTTATTCTTTTATATGAAGTAAGTATCCGTATCTCTGTAAGGGTTGAAAAAGCAATAAAGAAACGGGATGAGGAATTTTAAGCAAAGCTTAAAATTCAAGTGAGAGAGTGTGAGGGTGTGAGAATATAGTCGTTTAGTGGTTTAAAAATGTAATCATTTCCACACTCCCAAACTCCCACACACTCACACTTGTGTTTATTGTCTTTTCTCAACCTCTTCCATCAGTTTTCCGAAGATTTCATTAACGGAACCTTCTCCCGGGATATAAACGACCTTATCGAACATTTTATAGTAATCAGCAACAGCGGCTGTTTTTCTTTCGTATTCTTCTATACGTGAACTTATAACGGATTCATTTACATCATCAGTACGACCTGAAGTCAGTCCCCGGTTCAATAGCCTTTTTATAAGTTCTGATTTTGAAACCTGTAGGGCCAAAACAACATTGATGGACATTTTTTTTTCTGCAAGCAAGGCATCCAGGGCCTCTGCCTGAGCTTTTGTCCGAGGAAATCCATCAAAAAGAAACCCATTTACTCCAGGATTTTCTTCCAGGGCCTTGCCAATCATGCCAATTACAACAGCGTCGGGAACAAGTACTCCCTGATCCATAAGGCTTTTAGCTTCCATGCCCAGGGTCGTTCCGTTTCTGATCTCATTTCTTAGAATATCACCTGTACTCAGGTGCTTAAACCCATATTGAGCAATCAGTTTCTCAGATTGTGTACCTTTTCCACTACCGGGCGGACCAAAAAGAATCAGGTTAAACATTGCTACCAAGTTAAACATTATGACTAGCCTTAGGTATGAACAAATATAGGATACGGTTCTTGTAATTCCTTTAACAAATCAGCCATTTAGCAACCTGAAAACTAGGAGAATACCTTAAATTTTTACAATAAAATCAAAAATCTCTGATATGGCAGGGAAATGACAAACCGAACGAACCGTGACTACGTAAATTTGTTATATAATCAATACAATGAACAGATATATCAAAACCTACGGAATTATAATGCTTGCTTTTTTATTCCAGCAATGCTATTCCCAATCTAATAATAGTAAAAACTTAACTATGGAAAAAAACCAGGTTCCATCGGATTCTTCAGTCGTAAACAGGACGAATGAAGAATGGCAGAAAATTCTTCCTGCCGATGTATTTTATGTTGCCAGGCAGAAGGGAACGGAAAGACCATATACAAGCAAATTTGAGCATTCGAAAGAAATCGGGACCTATTATTGTGCTGTTTGTGGCAATCCCTTATTTCGCAGTGATACCAAATTTGAAAGTGGATGCGGCTGGCCTAGTTTTTATGAGCCCATAAGCAAAACCAGTATTATTTATTTAAAAGATAATTCCCTGGGAATGGAAAGAACTGAAGTGGAATGCGGCAAATGTAAGTCTCATCTGGGTCATGTTTTCGATGACGGCCCACCTCCAACAGGCCTAAGATATTGTATCAATGGAGTGGTACTCGATTTTAAAAAAGCACAGGAGGCCCAAAAGAAATACGATGGAAGCAATTAGCCTGTCGTAAAACCTTAGGAGCTAAAAGTATTTATTAACTATAATTAAGTCCTTCGGATCTGGCCGAAGGACTTTTTTTATCTGTATGAAATGAGTTGCGAGAAGTTGGAAATGCAAATAATACGATAACAGTTCCGTCAAACTGAATATCTGTTTTCATTTCATAACTTTGTTTTAGAGTTTAAACTTCAAATAAAACTGAGATTTCTGTCCTCAAATTTTTTATTTGGCCAGGGCTTGTATTATAAGAGAGGATAGGCTATTTTAGCGACTCAATTCATTGAATATTATAGGGCTAATGGATTTTTCCAGAAAAATCCCTTCCATTCTTAAAATCCTATTCCTGAAAGTTTAATTTAACCCTTCAAGATTATGGATTCATTCAAAACACTTTCCATCATTATCCCTGCATACAATGAGGCAAAGACTATTCACCTTATCCTGGACCGTGTTTACGCTGTAGACCTGATCCATAATTTACAAAAGGAAGTGATCCTTGTAAATGATTGTTCAACGGATGGTACCGAGGAAGTTTTACTTAATTATAAAGCTGCACACCCCGGAATGAATATGCAATATTATAAACACGAAGTAAACCAGGGTAAAGGTGCTGCCATCCATACTGGAATTAAAAAAGCAACAGGGGAATACCTGGTTATACAGGATGCGGATTTGGAATATGATCCTGAAGAATTTAATAAACTTCTCAAACCGGTAATCAGAGGTTCTGCTGATGTTGTATTTGGTTCGAGATTTCTGGGGGGCAATCCACACAGAATCCTGTTTTACTGGCATTCCATTGGAAATAAGGTTTTGACAAGAATGAGCAATATGCTTACAAATCTGAACCTTACTGATATGGAAACCTGTTATAAATTGTGCAAAACGCAGATCATTCAAAATATTGAATTGAAGGAAAAAAGGTTTGGATTTGAACCTGAAATAACAGCCAAACTGGCTCGAATTCCTGAGATACGAATTTATGAAGTAGGAATTTCCTATTATGGCCGAACTTATCTTGAAGGTAAAAAAATAGGCTGGAAAGATGGATTTCGAGCTATCTATTGTATTCTGAAATACAATTTGTTCCGCTAATGTCTAAACAAACGCAATCGGATCCTTCCGGTTTCGAAACACTTGAAGCTTTCTCACACACATATGCATTCAACCTCTGGTTATATCAAAAAATTAGCGTCTATGTGCAGGGAAAGACTCTTGAAATAGGAAGTGGTATTGGAAATATTTCCGCATTTTTATTAAAAGATCAGAACCAGGTATCACTCAGTGACCTTCGTCCTGAATATTGCCAAATACTACAAAATAAATTTGGACATGATCCTCATCTTCAAAGAGTATATGAACTCGACCTCTCCTTAAAAGATTTTAACTCAGAATATCCTGAATTGCTGGAAAAATTTGACAGTGTCATAGCATTGAATGTGATCGAACATATCACAGATGATTTGCTTGCTATCAGGAATGCAAAAGCACTTTTAAAAAATAAAGGTAAATTGATAATTCTTGTTCCGGCAGGCCAATGGCTCTACAATTCCATTGACCGGGAACTCGGCCATTATAGAAGATATTCGAAATCAGGCTTGAATAATTTAATTGAAACGGCCGGACTGGAAGTAACTGATTGTCGCTATTTTAATGCTGCCGCTATATTTGGATGGTGGTTCTCCGGCAATATTTTACATGAGAAAATCATATCACCTGCCAAGTTAAATCTATATGACCGGATGATTCCTTTTTTCAGAGTGGTAGATTGGTTTGTTACACCATTTACTGGTATATCAGTAATTTCAGCAGGTATGAAAAAATCGAATGGATAAGTGATAACTTCTACAACATATTTATCCCAGGCCGAAAAGCAGACCCGGTTTTTAAAATGGTCTGTTTATTTATTGGGCATTCTGTTTTTTTTAAATTGTTTCACACCCCTGAGGCTGCACTTTGACATGCTGCGTTATTTTGCAATTAAGGATTGTATTGAATCGAAATGCCCCCCCGGAGCTGACCCCAACGATTACCTTCCTTATGGTTATACGACACTTCTGCTCCTTCTCTCCAAAATTGGCATGCTGAAATCATTTACAATTGTTTTTATTAACTGCCTTTATCTTTTTGGAGGATTATTTTTCGTCAGAAAGATCTTTTCTTATATCCGTTCACCATTCTTATTGTTTTTCCTTGTACTTCTGAATTGGACAATGATAAAATTTGTTACTCATCCATTATCTGAATTACAATATCTGTTTTTTTCACTGGCAGGTATTTATGCGTTTTATAATTTTATCCAAAATAAAAATATATGGGACCTGCTGTTTGCTTTTCTGATGGCAGGCCTGGCTTTTCTAACGCGCACCGTTGGTGTTTCACTGGTTGCTGCTATGATCGTTTCGTTGATCTGGGAATTCAGAAAACAACTTCTTGACATCATAAAGAAAAACAGAATACTGATATTAGCACTCCTGGTTTGTGTTATCATCGTTTTGATTTTTTCGAAACAACTTGGCTTGAACCATTATACCGGTGTGATGTCAAAACAGTTTAATGAAGGTCTCAGGTTTTCAGATGTAATCGGATGGCATTTTTCGGAATGGGGAGAGATTTTATTGAATACTTCAAGATTCAAAGTAATTAGCCTGTTATCGGTTTCCTTCGCAAACTGGATTTTTATAATTTTAGGTATCCTGGGAATCTGCGGTTTTATTTATATCTGTTTTATTAGGAAAAGCAATATCCCCTTTATAGTAAAGTCTTATCTTTTTTTCTACATCATTCTCCTGTTCAACTGGCCATTTCAGGATCCGCGTTTCTGGGTGCCGGTTATACCTTTAGTTGCTGCAGTTATCTGCCAGTATTCATTTACAATAGGGCGTTTAAGCCGGATATTTTTTTACCTATGGCTATTTGTCTATTCGGGTCTAGGACTGACATCCCTGGCATATATGACCTATACTTCATTCAATAAAGAAGAACTTTCGAAAACACAGGCAAAAGGTGTATATAGAAATGAATA
>DATHNR010000089.1:0-2183 GCA_035485835.1 Puia sp. | reverse complement strand
GGCAGCGCCCATCACTTTTCTTACGCCTACTTCACGAGCACGTTTTTCACTGCGGGCAGTGGCAAGATTCATAAAGTTGATGCAGGCGATCAGTAAAATAATCCATGCAATGACGGTGAACAGGTGAAGATAGGTAATGGTTCCACCTCCGGTTTGTACGCCATTATCAAAATCACTTCGCAGATGCCAGTCATTCATACTGAACAAAAATGGACGGGCAATAGATTTCGGATCCTGTTTCTGGATGAAATTGTATAGCATCTTATTTATAGATGCAGGAGCGACGCCCGGTTTCAGTTCCACATAAGTGCTTAAACAATTATTGCCCCACTCGTGAGCCCAGGGACTGTTATCAAACCATACCTGGAAAGGTGCAACCCAGTCAAATTGTATGGTTGAGTTTTCAGGAATATCTTTTATTACACCGGTGATCACATAATCTTCATGATTGTTAACGCGTACTGTTTTGCCGATGATATTTTTATCAGCACCAAAAAAATTCCTGGCTGTTTTTTGTGTAATCACCACGGAATGAAGTTGTTCAAGTGCAGTTTTTGCATTTCCTTCTACAAAAGGCAAAGTGAACATGGCAAATAATGAAGCTTCAGCAAACCTTCCCGATGCATATAGCGATTTATCTCCGATGGTAAATAGTGATGAGGTCAGATCTTCCGATGCGCGGCAGGTATTCGCTATCCCCGGAATTTCAGTCTGCATGGCCGGCGCCAGCACCCCCGGTGTTGAACCAAAGGTTGCTGTATACGTTTCATATTTCTGGGTTTCCATCACAAAATACAGGTGATCTTTTTTAGTATTGTACTGATCGAATTTCAATTCGTCTTCCACCCATAAAAAAATCAGGCCTGCGCAGGCTATACCGATGGCCAGACCAAAAATATTCAGGAAGGAGTATGTACTATTTTTCCTCAGGTTACGAATGGTCGTTTTGAAAAAATTGAAAATCATGAAAGGAAATTTATAATGTATATGTCATCCTTCAATCCGGTATCCAGCCTGGGTTCCTAATTCTGTGCCGGATATTATAGTATTGATTTTTAAGGCAATAGGAGTGTATAACCGATAGCCCTGTTCGCTTTCGATACGGTAGGTGTGCGTTTTTAAAATAGATAAATCAAACGCTGAAAATTAGCTCGTCGGGAACAATCTCATTTTGGAATGCGTTTCATAGAATTTGTCCGGACTGTATAAAAAAAGGCAGGTGCCATTTTTAATTTTTTCTATAATATTCCAGTGAAGTTTTTTGGGAATTGCAGGACAACCTTCGCTTCTTCCGATATAACCCTGTTTACTAGCGATACGCTCGTTTACATAGGAAGCACCATGAATAACGATACCGCGCGAAGAAGCATTGTCGTTGATTCCTTGTTCTTTGCCGTTTAGCCTTAGGGAATAACCGTGATGCCCGAAATAAGTTTCTCCGGTAACATAAAAACCCAGACTGCTTTCATAACTACGTGGATCGTTTGAAAAGCGGGTAGCCCATTCTTCCCCGGAGTTCCTGCCATGAGAAACGTAGGTGTTAAAAATAAGCCTGCATGAATTCAGATCAATGACGAAGAATCTTTTTCTGGAGGACGGCAGACTGAGGTCAACGATGGAAAGAATGCTGTTATTCTTTATATCTCCCGATGAATCCAATTGACTGAGACCCGCGAGACCAACTTCATAAGCAACCCGTGATAAACCAGCATCTCCGAGATGAAGGCTGTCGTAGATATCATTCCTGCTGAATGGCTTTTTTATAGTGACAGGTGTAGAAATATGAACCTGTCTCCTGTGAGAATCAGGCAGGTGCCACATGATCAATGTAGGAACTATACAAATAAGCAGTACGTTGAAAGATATAAATGAAAAATGTTGCTTGACTTTACTCATCGGGGTCAATCTTAATTTTAGGAACTTGCGAAAGTAATTAATATTGTTGTTTGATCGCTAATAATAAAAACTTGGGATATTTTTAACGGATATTGTCATGGTAATTCAAATCAACTGACCGGTTGATATTCGAGAATAAGAACACCGTTTTCGATCGCACGTGAATGTTTAAGCCTGAATTTCTTTAATACCCGGTCATCGTCGAAAATCTTCAGCCCGCCACCAACCGAGAGGGGATATACCATCAATCGAAACTCGTCGATGAGGTCTTGTTGAAGCAGGCCCCT
>DATHNR010000088.1:0-2449 GCA_035485835.1 Puia sp. | reverse complement strand
TTCATCGATGACAAACAAAGCCCGGCGACTTTCACCCTCAAGATCATTATAAGCGCCATATCTACTACTGATTTCGCCCTTCGGTTCGAAGTCTGCCAATAAAGGAAAGTGCAGTTTACGGCTTTGCGAGAATGCCATATGGCACCATTTACTGTCGACCGAAATTCCCAGAATTTCTGCATTGTATTTATGAAAATATTTGAGCGTTGCATTGTACAATGCCATCTGGTCGCTGCATACCGGGCTCCAGTCTGCCGGGTAAAAGGCTAATATCAATCTTTTGCCCCTGAAATCTGTTAATTTTAATCGTTGATCGGGCGTTGAATTTAATTCGAATTCAGGAGCCCGAGTTCCTTTTTCTAAGATCATTTTTGAGGAGATTTAATGTAAAATTAATTTTGATTATCAGCTTTCTCCAAAATGAAGATTGAATGCCGGTCTGTGTTATTCACGGGGATTGAAGTGTCAGGAAGGGAATACGGACAAATTAAATTTAGTGAAATAAATCACCATCAGGTACTTATTTCCGGATAATTTTCTTTGGATCCTGAGCCACTAATACTTAATAACTGTTAAACTTGCCAGTGGGTTCACGAACGTTTTAAATTATTTTTATCCCTGTTAAGTACCACTTAACAAAATGGGTTGTTCTTTTCCTGATAAATATTTTAAATTACCGCCCTTTCTGCTCCTTTACATTCTAAGTTCAGGTCAAAAACATGAGAATTGAAATGTCCAGAGCATCGGTTTTGCAGATATATTACATATGGTTTTAATAAAACTTCGTTCGTTGAGGGATGTTAGGATAATCATCCGTTTTTTATCAGTCGCAGGCTTCATGTTCCTTTCCCTTCGGCCGGAAGCGCAAAACAGTTTATATATTGACAGCAATCAGTCACTCACCCTGGACCAGTGTATTGACTATGCTTTCAAGCATCAGCCTGCTCTATTCCAGTCATATATTAATCAGTCGATTACAAAAACGACGAATGCCATCAATTTATCAGGGTGGTATCCACAAATCAATCTTGGGGGAAATTTTACCCACTATAACCAATTACCTACAAGCTTCACCACGGATTCGTCAGGGGCTCCTGAGAAAATACGTACCGGCGTGGTAAACTCAGCCGTTCCGGCATTGACAGTCACCCAGGCTATTTTTAGTCCAAGCCTGCTTTATGCTGCAAAAGCTGCCAATTTTTATGTAAAGCAGTCGGAACAAATTACCGACAGTACAAAGATTGATCTGGTCGTCTCGGTTAGTAAGGCTTTTTATAACCTGCTGCTCACCATCGAGCAAATAAATGTTTTAAAAGAGGATACGGCACGCCTTGGAAAGAACCTGACCGATGCCTATCATCAATATGTAGGAGGCATTGTGGATATGACGGATTATCAGGAAGCGGCTATTTCGCTGAATAATTCAAAAGCCCAGTTAAAGCAGGCCATTGAAAATGTTACTCCCCAATACGCTACACTGAAGCAATTAATGGGCTGGCCTCCGCAAAACCAGTTCAATGTCAATTTTGATACAGCCAGAATGAAGAGCGATATAAGTTTTGACACTACCCAGGATCTCGTTTACGAAAAAAGGATAGAATTTCAAATTCTTCAAACCGGCAAAACTCTGCAGCATCAGATAACAGATTATTACCGATTGTCATACCTGCCAACAGTTTCAGGTTTTTTCAATTATAATTTTCAATATGAAAATAATAATCTCGGTGCCCTTTACGCAAATGTGTATCCCTATTCATTCATCGGCGTTTCCGTTAACCTGCCCATATTTACAGGGTTTTACCGGATAAAAAATATACAAAGGTCAAAATTGCAGGAACAATTGCTCGATTGGGGCCAGGTCAGTCTGAAGTCGGAAATTTATACAGAATACACCACGGCACTGGCCAACTATAAAGGAAATCTTTATAACCTTTATATGATGCAGGATAATGTGGGGATGGCCAAAAATGTTTATGATATAGTCAGTCTTCAGTATCAGCAGGGAGTAGTTCCATATCTGAATGTCATAACCGCGGAATCAAACCTGATTACATCGCAGATTGGTTATCTGAATGCTTTGTTCCAGGTTTTGTCGAACAAAGTGGACCTTCAAAAAGCTATGGGTATTATTTATTATAATCATTAACGCATCCATCATATAAGTATTCTTCATGAAAAAAGTATTACCAATTATATTGATCATCTGCAGTTTGTTGTTTTTTTCCTGCAAGCAAAAACAACCACCACCGAATCCACCGGTGCCTGTAAATCTGATGACAGTTAAATCTCAAAAAGTATATTATTATGATAATTTTCCTGCGACTACCGAGGCTCTGAGCCAGGTCGATCTGCATCCCCAGGTACAGGGCTATGTTACCGGGATATTTTTTATTGAAGGCACCACCGTTCGAAAGGGTCAGAAATTATATGAGATTGATAAAACAATATA
>DATHNR010000087.1:0-2103 GCA_035485835.1 Puia sp. | reverse complement strand
GGACTGATATGCATATACTCCGGGCGACCATAATAAAAGATATGAAAATCCTCCTGCGCGACAGGGTAGGACTCCTCATGATGTTTTTTATGCCCATACTCCTGGTAATTGTTATCACCAGCGTGCAAAACAGCACATTTGAACTGGTAAATAATAATAAGATTTCGCTCATCGTCTATAATAATGATAAGGATAGTCTAAGTGTAAAGCTGATTGAAGGAATTGGTAAAATTGGTTTGTTTAAATTACAGGTATCCGATTCTGTCATTCCTGAAAATAAAATTTCATCACATTTACTCAGGAAGGACGCTCTTGTAGCCCTGGTGATTCCGGAAGGCTTTACAAAACTGATTGGCAATAAAGCAGAAGAAATTGCCGCACGTTCACTGAAAGATCCGGATTCATTAAATGAAAAATCAACAGTTCCGAAGGAACTGACTGATTCCCTGAAAATGTATTATAATCCGGTGATGCAGGCTTCCTTCCGTCACAGTGTTGACGGTGCATTGAACAGTGCTGTTCAGGTTATACAGGGAGAAGAGATCGTGAAAAAATTATACGAAGCAGTAAACCAGAAAGAAATTCCGCAGGATCTTGAGAAGGAAATTTTATTTGGTCAATTTCCCATATCAGAGATTCCTCTTTCCAGCAACGGAATTAGAACTGTGCCGAATGCATCCCAGCACAATGTACCTGCCTGGACTATTTTTGCCATGTTCTTCATCGTTATATCCCTGGGCGGCGTCATGGTGAGAGAAAAGAACAGCGGAAGTTTTATAAGATTAAAAACACTTCCTGCCAGTTATATGAATGCATTGTTTTCAAAGCAATTCGTTTATCTGCTGGTTACGCTCTTGCAGGCTGCTGTCATTTTCCTGATTGGAAATAAAATATTCCCTTATATTGGACTGCCGGCTTTAAATCTTCCCACTGATATCTGGGGACTTCTGACCGTGACTGTCGTTTGCGGTTATTGCGCGGTGAGTTATGCAATTTGTGTCGGAGTCTTTGCAAATACTCCGGAACAATCCAATGGATTCGGCGCTGTTTCAATATTGATTCTCGCCGCCCTGGGTGGCCTGATGGTTCCTTCTTTTGCGATGCCGGCCAACCTTCAAAAATTTCTCAGCATCTCGCCACTTCACTGGGCGCTCGAGGCTTATTACGGACTATTTCTGGAAGGCGGAAAACTAAGGGACATATGGATGAATATTCTATCTTTATTGGGTATTACTGCGCTTATTCAACTATTCACGCTTTACGGTTTAAAAAAGAAAAATTTAATTTAAATAAAAATGGAGACAGCTGATCTAAAACGGCAGTTAAAGGAGCAGATTATACATTTTCTGAACCTGACCACAGTGAAACCGGAAGATATAAAAGACGACGAACCATTATTTGGTGAAGGTCTCGGCCTGGATTCCATTGACTCCATCGAATTGATTGTGCTTTTGTCACGCGAATATGGTATCAATATCCAGGATCCGAAAGAAGGAAGAAAAATCCTTTCTGATATAAATACAATGGTGGCTTATATAGAAAAAAACCGAACCAAGTAAACCGCGTCATTTGAGCAGAATCTTTATTACGGGCATGGGTTTGATCAGTGCGATTGGGGATTCTGTAGAAGAAAACAGGAATTCTCTTCAGTATGGACGCAGCGGCATAGGACATATCCGATTTTACCAGACAGCCTATGCCGGAAAGCTTCCCGCTGCAGAAGTAAAATATTCCACGGAAGAACTCAATAGAAAATTATTCGGCCAACCCAATCCAACCATTACAAGGACCTCATTACTTGCTTTGCATGCGGCCGAAGAAGCCATACGTGACAGCGGACTGACTAAAGAAGAAATTTCTTCTGCTGATACAGCCCTGGTTGGTGCAACTACTGTGGGCGGCATGTGTCTTACGGATGAATTATATCATGACGCGATCTCCAAACATGATGGCACAGCATATTTATCATCTTACGATTATGCTTCGGTTACCATGGCCATCCAGGAGCGCCATTGCATGCAGGGAGAAATAAGCACCATCAATACGGCGTGTTCCTCCTCTGCCAATTCGATTTTATTTGGAGCCCGCCTGATACGCCATGGG
>DATHNR010000086.1:0-2410 GCA_035485835.1 Puia sp. | reverse complement strand
ACGAAATATAGTGCATGGTTCAGCATCGCATTTCAGGAGTTAAGGGTCAGATTAAAGGTGTAAGAAAAATCTTAAAAATTATAAATTTGGCAGGTGAAGAAATTTCTGACTGCTTTTATTCTCCTGGTATTTTTCTCTGACCTGAAAAGTCAAAATATTTTTGAACAATATTCCAGGCTGACCGGAAGTTTGCGTTACGGAGAAGGATCAAAAGATACAATCCCAAATGGAAACAGGGGTTATACATTGATTCTTCCAGAAAAAAATCATTTGGTATCCGGAACGATTCTGATGCTGGAAGATGATAAAGTAGATATGCAGGACACGACCAGGAGCCAGCATATTCATATTGATAAAGAAGCCATTCCCCGGGGTTTTGCGGTGCTGTATATTTCGACAGGCATTCCGGTCGATCTGTATTTTTCCATTTCTTCGATGCGTTATGTAGATTCAGTTCTTGCGGATGTTTTTAACCGTTACCAATTACCAAACAGGAATATTTTTTTACTGGGGGCGATGGTATCCGGTCATCGTGCTTTGAAATATATTGAGTATTGTAAAACGGGAATGTCCAAATTCAATCCGAATCTGACCGGTGTAATTGTGAGTGAAAGTGCTATTGACTGGGTAAGGATGTGGTATGAAGCGCAAAAGCAGGTAAGGGATAATTTTACACCTACACAAAATTTCGAAGGACATTTTCTTACTTATATTTTTAAAGAAAATTTAAAGACCACGCCTGTTAACAATATCGGCGAATACATTAAGTTTTCACCCTACAGTTATTTTGATATCGAAATGAGCAAACCGAAAATATATGCCTCACTGGCTATCCGGGCTTATACATATGCGGATACCCGCTATTGGTTTTCAGCTCCGGGAAAAGGAATTTTCGACAGCAATTATCCTGATATGTCGGGTTTTATTAATGAGCAGAAAATTGCCGGTAATAAAAAAGCAGAGCTGATTGTATTCTATAGTAAAGCAGAAGATCCGGTTAAAAATGAAATGAGGCGACAATCTTTAACCTGGGATCTGGTCGATAAAACGGAATTGGTGAACTGGATGGTTTCACAAAGCAACTAAAAGAAAGTGTGAGAGTGTGAGAGTGTGAGAGTGGAGCCAATAATTCATAACCCATATCTCATATCCCATATCTCATATCTCATATCCCATATCTCATAACCCATTAATACTGCTTACGCTTTCAGCCTTATCAACTTTCGAAGTCTTCACCTTCGATCCCCGGTTGTCGCGGGCCATACGTGAGTAGACAGATAATTTTCTGTCGAACAGAAATTTGAAAAGAAGGATGGTATAAGAAGTATGAAATCCCAGTGTGTTATAATAGTCTCCTGCGAATTTTTTGATTTTAGGTAATTTATTCCAGGGAACAGAAGGGAAATCATGATGCTCATTATGATAACCCACGTTCAGGTTCACCGTATTCATCATCCCATAATAACTCTTTGTCTCCTGATCACCGTGAGTCAGAAAATGTTCCTGTACCCAGCGGGCGCCGAGCGGATGAAGTCCTACGGAGAAAAAGAAACTCATGGTCATATAGGCAGTCGCTTTCCATCCGAAGAAATAAATAAAGAAGGTCATGAATATTGTCTGTACGATAATATTTACAACGGTCCATCTGTCCATCAGGGAAACTTCCTTGATTCGTCCGGGACGGATCATCTGAAAAATGGGATAGAATAAAAGCCAGAGTGCTTTTCCAAATCCTGAGTTATTGATGAGTTTTGCTTCCCAGCGATAAGGCATATCTGCATCCAGTTCTTCCACACCCTGGTAGGAATGATGTTTCAGATGATACTTTTGAAAGGATATGGCGCTTGGAAATACCAAAGGAAGGTTAGCAATAATCGCTGCAATTTTATTATAATAACTTTTCTTGAAGAGCAGGTTATGGGCGGCTTCGTGAATACATACATAGAGGGTGTGACTGGCAAAAGCGCCGCCGAGATAGGCAACAAGTAAAATAACCCACCATGATGAGTCGCGCAGGAACCAGGCCAGGGTGATTTGAAATGATACGCAGAGCAGGATCACACCGAATGTCCAGGGATTGCGCCCGATCAGGGTTCTGATCTCAGGGTGCTTATATATTATCTCCTTGGTTCTTGGTTTATGAGGCTCACTCTCGAAGCTCCACC
The DNA here is from genome assembly GCA_035485835.1 of Puia sp. Lineage (GTDB taxonomy): Bacteria > Bacteroidota > Bacteroidia > Chitinophagales > Chitinophagaceae > Puia. The sequence goes on along the minus strand of DATHNR010000086.1, from coordinate 245 downwards.
GGAAGCTGTTCGGCTTGGGCATATCAGCGTAATTGAACAGCAAATTTACTGCATATTTCGCCAATTAGCTAATGGTTAACAAAGTCGATGTCGATTGCTTGCCGGTGATAAGGTTGACGGTTGACGGATGACGGTTGACGGTATATCGCAGATCGTGTATCTCAGATCGATAATCGATATACGATCTACGTTTTACGCCTTACGCCTTAAGCCTTACGCCTTAAGCTTTAGGCTTTCGGCTTATT
>DATHNR010000085.1:0-2514 GCA_035485835.1 Puia sp. | reverse complement strand
TACACCTTTTTTAGCGATTGCATGCTGAATAGCTGTTTGGAACATTCTTGGTACCTGGGTGGCTGTAGTAGCAATCTGATTATAACAGCTACAATCTTCAAACAATTTAATGGTATTGGTTTCCTGGAAATAATCCATACCAAATTCATTGGTGTTAATGGTAGAAGCGATAGCAATAACCGGAACATGTGAGCGATGGGCATCGTATAAACCATTTATTAAATGAATATGACCCGGGCCGCAGCTTCCTGCGCAACAGGCAATCCCTTCCAATTCAGCTTCTGCAGCAGCGGCATAAGCACCGGCTTCTTCATGTCTTACATGTATCCATTTAATTTTACCATTTCTTCGTATTGCATCATTAAAAAAATTCAAACTATCCCCCGTAACGGCATACACTCTTTTTACACCCGCATCAACTAACATTTCTACCAGTTGTTCTGCAACATTTTTACTCATACATTTATATTTATAAATTTTAGAAAGTAACTTGATGCTGGGTAATCATATGAAATATTTAACCGGCCTCAGCGGCGGCTAATATTTTGCCATTATCCTGATCCTGAATGAAACATATTATTTCCCAATTTTGCGGATTGAAATCTTTAGGCAACTTAATTTGTTTGCTTTCTCCCCCTGGGATACTTAATGCTTCGCTTTGCAGTTGGCGTACGATCTGTACATGAGATAATGTCCTGCCCGCATTTTCTCCACGCTCCACTTTATCCCGGGCAGTTTTTTGAAGAATGGCAATTAATAAGCGACTGTTTTTTGTCGTATTGCTTACCTGGTATCTTAGTTTTAGTTCTGAGCCATTTTGTTGCGTCTGTATCGCCAGTTTTGTATTTGAATTAGATGATAGTTCTGCGGAAATTTCTTTGCGAATGGCAGATTCATCCGAGCCGATAAATTGTGATTTCCCATTTATGATGAGTTGCGGGGTATAGATGGGTGATACATTGAGCCAGTTTCCGTACTGTGTCTGTCTGTTAGAAAATTCAGCACTGCTATACATATCTTTCCATCCCTGACGGTCCCAATAATCAACATGATATGCGAGAATGTAAATGGCTTTCCCACCTGCTTCCTGCTGTATCTTAGCCATCAGATCATCAGCGGGCGGACAGCTTGAACAACCCTCCGATGTAAATAACTCCAATACCGCAAATCCTTTTCCACCTGATTTCATGATTTCATTTTTTTCAGGAATCTTGTTCCGGCTAATAAATGCATTGAAGGAAAACAAAGCGATAATGAAACACATTGTTAACCCCAAAATTTTAAAAGTTTTCATTGCTTTATTTATAAGGCAAAAATATTTTATAATCTGTCGAAACACCAGGGGAAACTGGTCGGGTCAGGCGTAATAACAGATGAATCAGGCTTTATGAGGTTTGGGTTTATTCTATATACTCTTTCTGAATGCCCAGTTTTTTCATTTTGGATTTTAATGTGGTCGGTGGAACATTCAAAATTTCAGCTGCACCGCCGGAGCCCCAAATCCTGCCCTTGCATTTTTTAAGAATACTGATAATATAGTCCCGCTCATTTTCATGTATTGTCTTCACACGAAAATCAGTAACACCCGTGGCATTTTCCTTTTTCTGAATTTCAGGTATGGAGATCTCTTCAATGATGGATCCTTTGGTCAGTAATACACTTCTTTCTATTACATTTTCAAGTTCGCGAATATTTCCGGGCCAGTGATAAGCCAACATATTCGTTAATACTTTGTCTGACAGTCCGGTAATTTTTTTTCCGGATTTCTGGTTATAATAACGGATAAAATGTTGAGCCAGGGCTGGAATATCTTCGGTACGTTCCCTTAATGGTGGCAATAACAGTGGAAAAACATTCAACCGGTAGTATAAGTCAAGACGGAAACGGCCCTCCGCAACTTCTTTCTCCAGGTTTCTATTGGTCGCGGCTATTACCCTTACATTTATTTTAATGGTGGATCTGCTTCCAACAGGTTCAATTTCTTTTTCCTGCAATACACGCAAAAGTTTAACCTGGAGGTCAACCGGCATTTCACCGATTTCATCTAAAAAGATTGTCCCTCCGTTTGCCTGTTCAAATTTGCCGGTTCTTTTATCGCTGGCTCCGGTAAATGATCCCTTTTCGTGGCCGAATAATTCAGATTCTATCAGGGTGGCTGGCAATGCCGCGCAATTTATTTTTACCAGTGATTTCCCTTTACGGTGAGAAAGGCCATGTATGCAATCTGCAATTCTCTCTTTACCTGTGCCGCTTTCTCCCAATATCAGAACAGATGTATCGAAGGGAGCTACCTGCATAATATGATCAAATATTTTGAGGAGCAAATGACTGCTGCCGATAATACCTTCAAACCCGGGGACGGTGGTTTTGATATTCTGGTTTGATGGTTTTCGACCGTCCCTTTTTAAAGTTGTATCATGGACTAAAGCCTTCTCCGATTCAGGAATTTGCTCAATAATTCCTGTAAGGGTTTTTTGCAAATGATGGAACAAAGTGATATGTTCAGGACTGTAT
>DATHNR010000084.1:0-5829 GCA_035485835.1 Puia sp. | reverse complement strand
GAAACTTATTTGGCGTTGCTGCAGCATTTGGGAATGTGCATGGAGTGTATAGCCCGGGGAATGTGGAACTTCGTCCGGTAATCCTCAAAAACAGCCAGGATTATATTGAGAAGAAATTAAAAACAAAACCAAAACCTGTTTTTTTCGTTTTTCATGGAGGCAGCGGTTCACCTCAAAATCAAATTCGCGAGGCTATCAGTTATGGTGCTATAAAAATGAACCTTGATACAGATTTGCAATGGGCTTTCTGGGAAGGCGTACAAAAATATTACAAGAAAAATGAAGCCTACCTTCAGGGTCAGCTGGGAAATCCGGAAGGTGAGGAAAAGCCTAACAAAAAATATTATGATCCGCGTGTCTGGCTTCGTAAAGGGGAAGAAAGTTTCATAAATCGTTTGCAAACTGCTTTTGAAGATCTGAATTGCATTAATCGTAATGCTTAAATTCCAAATCTTCTTTTTAGAATGGTGAAGGGGGTATTTCTACCCCATTCACCATTTTTATTTACCCATCACTCTCCATATGTTGACCGCCAACCATTCACCCCGCGGCACAACCTTACATCAAAGCTTTACCCTTTATGCTTTAAGCTTTAGTCTTATTTCCATATTTTCAGCGAATGAAATCAATCATAGCCTTGTTAATATGCCTGACATTTGCCGGTATTTGTTTTTCTCAGCAAACCCCTGCAAACCCCGCTGCTAAAAAACCTGTTACGGTTACTGGCACCATAGTTTCACCTCTGCCTAAAACCAATCCCAAACCTTATAAAGAGGTAATCACTGAAAAAGCAGTCACGCAATATGGACTGTTTACGGTTCATAGAGTAGATGACAAATGGTATTTTGAAATTCAGGATTCACTATTCAACCGTGAGATCCTGGCCATTACCAGGTTTGACAAGTCTCCCGCCGGCAGCCGGTCTTATGGCGGAGAGAAAGTGAATGAACAAACCGTTCGTTGGGAAAAAGGCCCATCTGATAATGTTTTTTTACGCGTTATGACAATTGTAAGTGTGGCTCCGGATTCCACTCAGCCTATAGCAATGGCAGTAAGGAATTCAAATGTTGACCCGATTGCAGCTGCTTTTGATATCAAAGCTTATGGGAAAGATTCGAACAGTGTAGTGATTGACGTTACAGATTTTTTTAAATTGGATAATCAGCCGGTAAGTCTGAGTCCGGATCTTAAGAGAAGATATAACCTGGGCGGAATTTCTTCTGACCGCTCTTATATTTCTTATATACACAGTTACCCACTTAATACGGAAGTGCGATCCGTTAAAACGTTTAGTTCTTCATCTACTCCAGGAGGTCTTAACACAGGAAATCCTTCCAGCAGTTTGCCGGCAGCAGATGTAGCGGGTGCCGTGACAATGGAACTTAATAATTCATTCATCATGTTGCCTTCCAATCCTATGCGAAAAAGGATTTTCGACCCCAGGGTCGGTTATTTTGCAAGTGAATATTCAGTTTATAGTGACACCTCACAGAAAACAGAAACAAGAACTTTTATTCACCGTTGGCGTCTCGAGCCTAAGGAAGAAGATATGGCACGTTGGAAAAAAGGTGAACTTGTGGAACCGAAGAAACCCATCGTTTTTTATATCGATCCCGCGACACCAAAACAATGGAGACCTTACCTGATAGCAGGAATTAATGACTGGCAAACTGCTTTTGAAAGAGCAGGATTCAAAAATGCAATAATAGGAAAGGAATGGCCTGAGCATGACAGCACGATGAACCTTGAAGATGCGCGATTTTCTGTGATACGTTATTTCGCGTCTGACATTGAAAATGCATATGGTCCCAATGAAGCGGATCCGAGAACCGGTGAGATCCTCACAAGTAATATCGGCTGGTATCACAACGTAATGAAGCTTTTGCATGACTGGTACATGATCCAAACGGGTGCGGTAGATCCGCGAGCACGCAGAATGATTTTTGACGATAGCCTGATGGGAACTCTGATACGTTTTGTTTCTTCTCACGAGATCGGGCATACACTTGGACTGCGTCATAATATGGGAAGCAGTAGTCAGACCCCCGTTGAAAAGCTGAGGGATAAAACCTGGGTGGAAGCCAACGGACATACGGCTTCTATTATGGATTATGCACGTTTTAACTATGTAGCACAACCTGAAGATCATATTGGACCAAAAGGATTATATCCGCGAATCGGCCCTTATGATAAATGGGCTATTCAATGGGGATATAAATTAATACCAGATACCAAAACCGATGAAGAAGATAAAAAAGTACTTAACCGCTGGATTATAGACAGCCTGAAAACCAACCCCAGATTGTGGTTTGGCGGTGAAGCCCAGAATTTTGATCCCAGATCTCAAACAGAAGATCTGAGCGATAATAGTGTAAAGGCCAGTGAATACGGTATTCTAAATCTGAAAAAAATCATCACAAAGTTACCCGAATGGACAAAAGAGGAAGCGGATACTTACGATAATCTGGAAGATATGTATACCCAACTTATTGGACAATTTAGCCGGTATATGAATCATGTTGCAAAAAATGTTGGCGGAATTTATGAAACATTCAAAAGTGTTGAACAACCGGGAGATGTTTATGAACCAACACCAAAAGCAATACAGCAACAGGCCGTTATTTTTCTTCAGAATCAATTATTCGATACGCCACACTGGCTTCTTGATAAAAGCATTTTGAATAAAATCAGCAGCCCTTCTTCTTCCGAAATGATTTCAAATACCCAGAACAGTGTATTGAATTCGCTCCTTTCTTCTTCCCGATTGTTCAGAATGGAAGCAGTTTCTGACAGGTTTGGAAAAGCTGCAGTTTATGATCCGGAGGACCTTGTAACCGATCTTGAAAAAGGTCTTTGGAAAGAACTTAATAGCTCGAAAGCTATAGATCCATTCAGGAGGAATTTGCAAAAACAATATGTGGAAACTATGATATCCCTAATGAATCCTTCGGCACCCACTATACCTGCGGGGATACCTCGTGGTTTAATTATTTTTTTCGGTGCAGATATTAAAAACACTGATATTCCATCCATTGCCCGGGGGCACCTAACAGCATTATACAAACGAATATTGGCAGCGGCAAATGTATCTACTGATAAACTATCCAAATATCATTTACAGGATATCGCGGAAAGAATCAGGCAGGCTCTTTACCCTAAGTAATCCTGATTGAACATTTACTTTACGTGTAGGCCTTGGTCCAATGGGTTTGTGATTGACAACGGTTTCATACATACAGCCACCGATAAGCCCGATCAGAAGAAGTGCGAAGAGAATCAGCCATGTTTTTTCACTATGTGAAAATTTTTGCATATAAAAACTATTATAAATATTATAGATTGATTATTTGATCTATAATATTTATCTGGTGAGCAAATCCATGATCGGTGAGCCAATATTGCCATCGGGTGCCTGGATGTGTAAAAGAGTAGCAAGAGTTGGCGCTATATCTGTCATGTTAACCCGGGTGGCAGAGGCACCGGGATGAATATCCCATCCCATAAAAACCAACGGGATATGTGTGTCATAAGGGTTCCATGTCCCATGAGTTGATCCCGTCCTGGAATAAGATTCAAGCCATCCAGGTTGAAAAATAACCTGAACCTGCCCGCTTCTTTTATAATTATATCCGTTTATGATCATGGTTTTGATTGGCTCCGGTATGGGGGCATCCTGGATCTTTTCAATATCTACTGCATAAGCCACACCAGGCTGTTTTTTCAAATAATCCACAACCAGTTTTTTGATAGCATCGAAGTCCGCATTATAAGCAGCAATTTTTTCCATATCGAAATTGATCTGGTAGTTACCGCCGGAACGGATTACTTTAAAATAACCAAGTTTCTGCTGTATAAGCTGGTCGAGGTCATTCAGGATATTAGAGTTTACAAAATAATCAGCGGGCATCCGGTTCATTTGAGAATATCCCACAGCATGAGATACTCCATGATCAGCTGTCAGAAAAACTATATACTCCCCTTTCCCTATTTTCTCATCGAGATAAGAAAAAAATGATGCAAGGTCAAGATCCAGCCGCAAATAGGTATCCTCAATTTCAACAGAGTTGGGTCCGAATAGATGTCCAACATAATCAGTCGATGCGCAGTTAATTGTCAGGAAATCTGTAGCAGTACCCTGCCCCAGCTGATATGTATCTAAAACTGTTTTTGCAAAATCTAATGTTAAAGAATTTCCGAAGGGAGTATACCGGAAAGATCCATGATTTTTTGCATAAGCAGACTTAATATTATGCGGAAAAACAGGCAATAATTCACCGGGCATTTTTCCCTCGTATGATTTATTGTCTGAATCACTTTCGATATAAGTATTGATTGGATAAAGCGTGTTCCAATCACTGTTTGTGAAGTGGTCAATTTTTTTCTGTCTATTGAAATTTTCTACAGCTGCAGGAAGTCTTTTCATATAATACGAACTGCTGATAAAATTACCACTGGAGTCATCCATCCAAAATGCGGCGTTGGCAGTATGTCCTGCGGGCAGAATAGCGGCCCTGTCTTTTAGTGAGACGCCAACTACACGCGACTGGTAATTTGTAGCCATTCGCAATTCATCAGTGATGGTTGAAACAAGTAAATTTCTTGGAGACATTTTACCATCGGGCGCATATTCAACACCGATTGATTGTACCGTACTGTCTTCTGTGCAATAAACGTGTGCACCCGTTAATTGGTCCACCCAGTCATTACCTGTTATTCCTGAAATGGATGGTACAGAACCCGTAAAAATGCAGGTGTGACCAACAGCTGTAAAAGATGGCAAATAATTTATGTACGTATTCTCGCAGGAAAAGCCTTCTTTAAGCATCCTTTTAAAGCCATTCTCGCTGTACTTGTTATAAAAACGGTAAAGAAAATCCCAGCGCATTTGATCTACAACAATTCCCACAACCAGCTTAGGTCTTGCAATCGACGAATTTGCCGGTTGTGCACAAACAAGAAATACCTGGCATATGCTTAACGCAATAAAAGAAAAGAACTTCCTCATAATCAATAAAGCTTTAAACAAAGGTATCTGCATTTGCATATTGCCCGCTTATGTAAATGCATTATTTTTGCATCAATTTTAACCAATTGCAGTTTAACATATGGCAGATATTTTTGAAAAGCTTACAAGACACAAAGGGCCAATCGGACAGCATCGGGACAGGGCGCATGGTTATTTTGCATTTCCAAAACTGGAAGGTGAAATTGGAAGCAGAATGAATTTTCGTGGCAAAGAAATGATCGTATGGAGTCTGAATAATTATCTGGGACTTGCTAACCATCCGGAAGTAAGAAAAGCTGATGCGGAGGGCGCCATTACTTATGGCCTCGCTTCACCAATGGGTGCCCGCATGATGAGTGGAAATAGCAACCAGCATGAACAGCTTGAAAAGGAACTTTCTGAATTTGTTGGAAAAGAAGATACCGCTCTGCTGAATTATGGTTACCAGGGTATGGTAAGTATTATCGATGTGTTATGCGGAAGACATGATGTGATCGTTTATGATGCAGAATGTCATGCTTGTATCATTGATGGTCTTCGTTTGCATGCAGGCCATCGTTATGTTTTCAAACATAATGACCTCAATGATTTTGAAAAGCAGGTACAACGGGCAAATGCACTTGTAGAAAAACAAGGTGGGGGCGGAGTTCTTGTAATTACTGAAGGAGTATTCGGAATGGCGGGAGATCAGGGCAAACTAAAGGAAATTGCAACGTTGAAATCCAAATACAAATTCAGGTTGTTGGTTGACGATGCACATGGTTTTGGAACACTAGGGGAAAAAGGCGCAGGTGCGGGTGAAGAACAGGGAGTTCAGGATGATA
>DATHNR010000083.1:0-2659 GCA_035485835.1 Puia sp. | reverse complement strand
GATGGAGGGTTCACTATATGCCGAAATCTTCAGGAGATCTCCGGGCTTATCTACGGATTGGTGGTGTGCGGAATTTACGGTTCCCAGTTCCAGTCCGCAAATATCAAAGAGGAGGGTGTTGGGGACTACACGGATAAAATGTGTCTGATCCACCCCATTTTTTTTACCATGTGCGGTGGAATCCAGGACTGCCGGTATATCAGGAACCAGGGTTCCTTCGAGGAATACATTGATCAGCTGAAGTCCCCTGCAGATTCCGAGAACAGGTTTTTTTGAAGAAAATGCCTTCGCGATCACCTGGTATTCGAACTGGTCGCGTTCAGGAATAATTTCTTTTAATCCATAATCCAATTCAAATTCAGGCTTACCATATAATGCGGGATGCAGGTCTTCACCGCCACTGAAAATCACTCCGTCGCATTCATCCATTTCATCGGCATTCTTATAATGCATGCTTAGTTTTACAACCTTAACGCCGGCTTCCGACTCCACCCATTTTTTGTAGTTCTCGAACTTTCCACAATCCGTAATTCCTATTTTTAATTCCTGTTCCATTATTATCGTTTATCGTTAATCGTATATCGCAGATCGATTTACGATAGCCGATCTGCGATTGACGAACGAGCTTTACGTTTACATCACAAATGTAGGGTAAAGACAGATCCTTCATTTTCGACAGATTGAACCTGAATATTTCCCTTATGGAGAAGAAGGATCTGCTGGCAGAGGCTGAGACCGATACCGCTGCCATTTTTCCTTGTACTGAAGAATGGAATAAAAATCCGGTCCATCAGGGAAGGTGGAATCCCGCAACCATTATCCGCCACTTTAATATTGATCTTGCTGCTTCCCGCCGCCGAAAATGCAGAAAGCTGGATTCTTGGTTTTGGTTTGTCCTTCACGGCTTCAATGGCATTCACCAGCAAATTGATCAGTACCTGTTCAATCAATGTTGCATCGAGTTCATAAGACAGGTCCGGGTTTTGTAAAATAATTTCCAGTTCCACATTTTTCTGCTCGAGGGTGGGCAGCATAAGCTGATGCAGATTTTCGAACATATCACGGAGGTATACTTTTTTTACTGTCGGAGAAATGATCTTATTGAGATTCCTGTATGTTTCTGCAAATTTTAAAAGGCCCTCGCTCCTTCTTCTGATGGTTTCGATTCCCAGTTCCAGGTCTTCCACTGCTGCCGGTTGTTCAAGCATAAAATCAGTCGCTTTCTGTAAACGGCTCAGCATGGTATCTGCCAGGGAAGAAATCGGGGCCACGGAATTCATGATCTCGTGGGTCATAACACTGAGTAGTTTCTGCCAGGCTTTTGCCTCTGTTTCATCCAGCGCTTCGTTCACATTCTGAAATGCCGCCAGCTTGTAGGTTTTGTTGTCTGTCTGAAGTGCAGTAGCAGATGCAAGCACTTTCACAATACCATTATCTTTTGAGATAGAAAGAATCTTGCCGGCGCCCGGTTGCAGCTGATTGATTTCCTGGAAAAGATAAGCGTCTCTTTTTTCCAGGGAATGAAGAGATTTCAGATATGGAATTCCGAGTATTTTTTTCAGGGAATCATTCATCCATACCACATCCCCGCTTTCCACTTCGTAAGAAAGAATACCCGTTTCAACCAGTTCCAGAATTTTCTGAAGATAGAGATACTGGGTTTCTTTTTCACGGCTGATCACTTTAAAAGTGCTGTTGATATCATTGAATCCCTTCCGCATATTTTTCAGTTCATCCGGTGCATGGCGTACATCAAAATGCCGTGAGAAATCGCGATAGTGAATGGATTCCACAAACTGTTCGAGCTCGTCCTGGGTTTTTCTGAAGAAGCGGTAGAAATCAGAAAACTGCCAGGCAATAACCGGTACGAGGATAATGAGATAAATATACTGGGCCTGTATTACGGTGATGGATGCCAGGCAGAGCACCAGGAACATGAAAATAACGCGGACAAGTATGCGAAGCTCAAATCTTTTAAACATAGTTGACGGTTGGCTGTTGGCGTTAGGCGTTACGCGTTACGCGTTAAGCTTTAAGCGTTAAGCGTTAAATATCATATTTACTGAGCCTGCGATAAAGGGCAGTACGTGTAAGGCCCAGTTCCCGCGCAGCGCGCGATATATTTCCCTGATGTTTTTCAATTACTTTCAGGATGGTGTTTTTCTCAATCGTACTGAGTGTGAAATTGCTGTCATCTTCTTCGGCCATTTCCTTAACGGTTTCCAAAGGTGAAAAGATGATGTCTTCTGCCCGTATCTGATCTCCTTCACACATAATCACGGCTCTTTCAATACTGTATTGAAGTTCACGCACATTTCCAGGGAAATGATAGGTTCTGAGTTTTTCAATGGCTTTATTATCCAGTTCAAGGGAGCGTTTCAGGTATTTGCCCGCATACATCAGCGCGAATTCCCTGGCAAGAGGTGGAATATCGTCGGGTCTTTTTCTGAGCGGGGGCATGGTGATCTCCACGGTGTTGATACGGTAGATAAGATCCTTCCTGAATCTCATTTCATTGGCCAGTTCGGAAATGGGCAGGTTGGTTGCGCAGATCAGGCGGATATCAACCGGAATCAGCAGGTTGGATCCCAGCCTGGATACCTGTCTGTTTTGTATTACCGACAGGAGTTTGGCTTGCTGCTGCAGTGTTATATTCCCG
>DATHNR010000082.1:0-2631 GCA_035485835.1 Puia sp. | reverse complement strand
AACTGATGGGTATATGAATGGCCAGTCCTCCGTCTGAAGTCTCCTTGTATTTACTATTCATATCCTTTGCTGTATCCCACATTGTGCGGATCACTGCATCAAGAGAAACTTTCGCCTGACTGGGTTTACTTTGAAGTGCGAGTTGGGAAGCCGTGATGGCTTTAATCGCACCCATCGCATTGCGTTCGATGCACGGAATCTGTACAAGGCCGCCGATCGGATCACAGGTAAGACCAAGGTGATGCTCCATGGCGATTTCAGCAGCCATCAATACCTGCAGATAGCTTCCTCCCATCGTCTCCGTCAGCGCACCGGCTGCCATAGCAGAAGAAACGCCGATCTCAGCCTGACAGCCACCCATCGCAGCTGAAAGTGTAGCGCCTTTTTTAAATATACTTCCGATCACCGAAGCTGTGAGTAGAAAGGAAATAATTTTTTCTTCGTTGAATGCTTCGGTAAAACAAATGAAATATTGAATCACGGCCGGAATAACGCCCGCCGCGCCATTGGTGGGTGCCGTGACTATTTTTCCGAAGGATGCATTTTCTTCATTTACTGCGAGCGCAAAACAACTTACCCAGTCAAGAATGTATTGAAAATCTCTTCCCCCGGTTTTGATCGCCTGCACCCAGCTGTTATAATCATCGTATGATTTTCCGTTCAAAAGTTTTGTATTCAGATTTGCGGCACGGCGCGAAACATGCAAACCACCCGATAAAATCCCCTCCGTATGGCAACCCTTGTAAATAGATTCCCTCATAACCTTCCATATGTTCAGCAATTCTTTTTTTAACTGTACTTCACCCCGCCAGGATAATTCATTTCCAAAAACAAGTTCACTGATATCGAGACCTGTTTTCATGCACCAGTTTTCCAGATCCTTCGCTTTATGGATCGGAAAAGGCAGGGCAATCGTTTTTGTGCTGGCGGGTTTTTTATATTCCTGCTCAATAAATCCACCACCCACAGAATAATAAGTTTCTGAAACAGTTTTACCCGAGTGAAAATCTGCCAGGAAGTTCATCGCATTGGGATGATAAGGAAGCGATTCATGCGTAAGAAAAATAATATCCTCATCGGGATCAAAGCTGAGCGGGAGCGCCGGCATCAGCGATTTATTTCTTAGAATGTTTTCAATAATGGCCGGAATAAGTGAAGTGTCGATCCGGACCGGATCAAGACCCGCAAGGCCGAGTTGAAGGGCCATATCGGTTCCGTGTCCTCGGCCGGTTTTCGCAAGAGAACCAAACAGGAATATCTGAATATGTTTGAGATCCTGTAAAATGTTTTTTTCTTTCAGCGAACAGATAAACATTTGCGCTGCCCGCCAGGGTCCCAGCGTATGCGAACTGGATGGACCAACACCGATTTTGAAAATGTCAAATACTGAAATTGATTCCTGCGATACAGGCTCTTTTAAAATCGTTTCATCATTCATATTCAATGTAAAATTTCGTTAGCGCCACAATAAAAGCTGCATTCATTTCTCTTGTGCCGATCGTTACCCGCACACATCCGGGAGCGCCCATGACCGCGGCCGTTCGTATCATAATGCCTTCTTTCAAAAGTTGCCCGGCAAAAATATCCGCATCCATGGCCGGCCGTATGAGAATAAAATTGGCGTCGGATTTCCAATAATGAATATTCAATTTATCGAGTTGCCGGTAGAGCCATCTTTTCTCAGTGAGGTTGATGCGAAGGGTTTCAGTCAGGTGTTTCCAGTCATCGAGGGCAGCCATGGCCGCTTCCATCGAAAGGCTGTTGATCATGAAAGGTCTGCGCAAACGGCGCAGGTAATCCATGATGGTACTTGTCGAAAAAATATAGCCTATGCGTAAACCTGCGAGGCCATAAGCTTTGGAGAAACTGTGGAGACCGATTACATTTTTTCCTTTCTCGATATAATCCTGCGCCCTCGGGTAGTCGGCCTGTTCCACATATTGGTAATACACCTCATCATAGATCAGCACAACATGATCGGGTAAAGAATTGATCAATGCATCCATTTCAGTCCTGGAAATAAAACTTCCGGTTGGATTATTGGGATTGGAAATAAAAATCAGTTTTGTTTTTTTATTCACAGCAGCAGCAATAGCATGCACATTCAATTTGAAATTATCTTTTTGCAAAGGCACATCGATCACTGCTGCTCCACAGAGCTCCGAAAAATTCTTATACGCCATGAAAGTCGGCGATGATAAAATACAATAATCACCCTGATTCAGAAATGCGCGACAAATGATATCCAGCAGTTCCATACCACTGTTGGCCGGCAGGAACTGTTCCGGCGAAAGCTTTCCTTCAAAAAAACGGGATAATTTTTCAGTGAAAACAAGATCATCCTGAAAACCATATTCACCTGCCTGGTGTAGATTTTTATATATCGCTTCAACCGCTTTGGGCGAGGCGCCCAGTGGATTTTCGTTCGATGACATTTTATGCAACACCGTGTTGCCCGCAGTTCCGGCATCTTTCCTGGTGGAACCTCCTTTGTAGGGAGAACTCCTTATAATATAATCTTTGAATAAAGATATCATTAGGGTTTCGGTAGTTTAAAAAGTATAAATTCATCCATGCTGCAATACCAGTCCCCGCCCAGCCGCCCCACCTGTCCGAATTTTACAGGACAAA